>DASZXF010001003.1:0-11922 GCA_035546055.1 Ktedonobacteraceae bacterium | reverse complement strand
CCTTGGGTGGGGAGGGGAAACGCGCCTTGCGGTGCTGGGAACATTGGGGAGGACTCATGTGTTATTGAGTATAAATGAGGTGGGTGAGCGAGAGAAGAAAACTCTTGATTTTAGAAAATCGAGGATACGTATAAAGACTCTGACGGGCGAGGCGGCGATTCGACGCCAGCTCATCTGACCTGCTATAATGAAGATGTGCCGAAACAACCACGCGACAGCATATGTCTTCGCCAGAAGAAGAGAGCAAACGGCGACCACGATCACCGAAGATCAGCATCATCCAAAGCAGAATGAGGAGTTTTTCACTATGTCAATTTCAACACCCTCCCGCTCAACTCAGCTCGGACAGGTTTATCAGAATTTTATTGGGGGCGAGTGGAAAAGCGCTCGCGGTGGCGAAACCTTCATCAGCACCAATCCGGCCCGCACATCAGAAATCATCGGGCATTACCAGAAGTCGAGCAGCGCCGATCTGGAAGACGCTATCGCGGCGGCCAGCAAGGCTCAACCGGCCTGGGAAGCTCTGCCCGCCCCGGCGCGCGGCGAAATACTGTACCGCGCCGCCCTGCTTCTGGAGCAGCGTCAGGAAGAACTGGCTCAGTTGATGACGCGCGAGATGGGCAAGGTACTCAAGGAAACGCGCGGCGATGTACAGATTGCCATCGATGTGGCAAAATTTATGGCCGGTGAGGGCAAACGCGCTGAAGGCGAAACGGTGCCTTCGGCTCTGCCCAACAAGCTCTGCCTGACCCTGCGCCATCCTCTCGGCATTGTGGGCATTATTACGCCCTGGAACTTCCCTATCGCCATTCCCGCCTGGAAAAGTTTGCCGGCGCTGATGGCCGGGAACGCGGTCGTGCTCAAGCCGGCCAGCGATACCCCGCTGCTGGCGCTGAAACTGGCCGAGGTACTGGCCGAGGCTGGTCTGCCGGCGGGCGTCTTCAATGTCATCACTGGACCCGGCGGCACGCTGGGCGATGCCCTGGCCAGCCATCCAAAAGTCAATATGATCTCCCTGACCGGTTCAACTGAGGTCGGGCGGCACGTGGCGGAGATTTGTGGACGCGATCTGCGCCGCTGTTCGCTGGAACTGGGCGGCAAGAACGCGGTGGTCGTGCTGGACGATGGGGATCTCGACCTGGCCGCCGAAAGCGTCACCTGGGCTGCCTTCGGTACAACAGGTCAACGCTGCACCGCTACCAGCCGCGTGATCGTGCAACGCGGCGCGCTCAAAGGCTTTACCGAACGTCTGCAAGCGGCGGCAGAGAGGCTGCGGATTGGTGATGGACTCAATCCAGCAGTCGAGATGGGTCCGCTGGTCAACATGGGTCGCGTCACGGCTGTACATGAATATACTGAGATAGGTAAGCACGAAGGCGCTCGCCTGGTCAGCGGAGGCGCTCCCATGACCGCAGGTGAGCATAGCGAAGGCGCTTTCTACCGGCCTACGATTTTCACCGAAGTCACGCCGGCCATGCGCATCGCCAGGGAAGAGGTTTTCGGCCCCTTTGTGGCCATCATTCCCGTGGACAGCTATGAGGAGGCCATCCAGGTCGTCAACTCGACCGCATACGGCCTCTCCACCGCCGTTTTCACCGAAAGCACCCGCCTGACCTTCAAGGCTATGCGCGATATCCAGTCCGGGCTGGTCTACTTCAATTCCGGCACCACTGGCTCTGAAATTCACCTGCCATTCGGCGGTATGAAGGCCAGCGGCAACGGCCACCGTGAGCTGGGTGGCATCGCCGTCGACGAGTTCAGCGAAACCAAAACCATCTACGTCTGTTATCCCGATAAGAAATAAGTAAAAGACAGCCAGGACGGAGAAATGCGATCTGCCTGCATTTCTCCGTTCCGGCTGTCTTCTGCTAAAAATGGGGCTGGCGCGGCGCCTCCGGCTGAGGCAGACCAAATTGCAAAAACATGGCCTCCCAGACCTCCTGATTTTCCAGGCGCTCATTGAGCGAGACGATGCGTGCGTTAATCGAATCGAAGATACAGGAAAGGATGCGCTGAAGCGTAATCGCCCCTTCCTCGTAGAAATCGCGGGTCTTCTGAATCTCGCCGCGCATAACCTCGTGACAAAGCGAGGTAAAATTCTCCACATCGATGGCGTTGCGCTCGATAATAAAGCGGTAATTGCCCATATAGCGGAGATTATTGCGGGTCAACAGCGCCTCCAGAGTGTTGGGGTCCAGATCGGTGCCATTCGCCCGGCAGGCCTCGGCCAGCGCCTCCATGGTCCAGTTGACAAACTCCGCCAGGGCGGGCAACTGATCCATCGGCGTATTCTTGCGGTTCCAGTGTTGCTCCATGCGGCTGATGAGATTCAGGAGCTCAAAATGCTCCATACGCAGCATCTCAGCCGGTTCGGGCAGACGCACGCCGCCACGCTCCTGCACATTGCGCGGAGGCAGAACATGCACCAGGCGAATCTGCACCAGTTGAGCCAGGTCGCGCGCCACCTCCTGCTCAGGACGACGAATGCCGCTGGCGATTTTGCGCACAGAGCGATAGCGATTGACGCCGCCCAGCAGTTCGAGAGTACGCGCGTCAAAGCTCATGGCATAGGGAATAGCCGGGGCCATCTGCAACATCGTCTGCATCCCCAGTGGCAGCACATGCTGCAAACGCTCCCACTCATCGGAATAGCGCACCATCTCCATCGTTACACGCATCACATCCAGCCCCAGCGACTCCTCGCCATACGGCAAAATATTCTTGCTATCGGGAATAGCCGCGAACTCGTAGCTGCCATCTTTCCACAGACCGATATCGCGAATCGTCCACAGCGCCTTCGTGCGTAGCGCCTCACGCAGTTGATTCTCATTAATTACGCGCATCTCAATCAGGCGCTCGCCGATGCGCTTGCCAAACGCATCCTGCAACTGACGCTGAAAAGCCGCCTCGATCTGCGGAGCGCTGGCCATACCAAGCTGCTGGAGAACATCCCCCAGTGTCAGAGCGCCGGCATCCAGTTCCGAGCAGCCGGCCATCTTGCCCTCTTTGAAATAGACAATGCCGATGCGATCATTGGCCTGCTTCAAATGAATCGCCCCGCTCATACTCTCCATCTCCATCATCTGCAAAATCTCCACCAGGCCGAATTCTCTAAGCGAGCCTTGCAATCTCGTACTGATCATCACGCGTTGTCCTTTATGCAATTCACGAAAAGCTGCTGTTTTCAGGTAGCTTCAAGGGAAAGAGTTGCAAAATTGTCTCTCTATTTGTACTGTATTATAGCAGTACCATTATGTTTCAGCAAGTGTCTCTCGCAAGGAAGCGGCCTGAGAAGAGGACGCAGCCCTACCGGCATCCGTTCGTCCGGCGCTGAAGGGCCGCCGAACGCGGGCAGAGGCCCGGGGAATTGCCAGCGTCAGATCGCTTCCTGGCAAGCAGGTATAAACGTTAAAGATAGACTGGCCCTTTAATTGCGAAAATCATCAGGGTCGATAAAGAGCTGCACATAGCCGCAAACGGTACAGACCAGGGGTTTGGCTGGAGCTGCGGTAAATAGCCGTTTTTTCGAGTCAACCAAAACATGACCATAGCCGGTGGTCGTTCCCCAGATGCGATAGACCGCTTCAGCGCCACACACGGGACACGGCCCCGGCTGTCTGGCAGGTTCTCGCTGCATGCTTTTTTCTCCGTCATCCTTTCATTGACTGCTGACCTATCTTCATAAACGTGCCCATAATCATCACATCAAAACTCGAACCGCTCGCCTATTTTCAGATAAGCAGCGCTACCACAGCAAACTATTCTCCACAAGACGCTGCAAAGGAGTAATAGCAGGCATATACGGACACAGAATTACTTATGCTTGACCGTCACGGTCGTTTTACAAAGAGAGCTTTTTATGTTACAATAGTTTTAACCCTAAGGGTTAAAATTTATTTGAGGGGCTTGGTTAGGTGGATATTCTCTTTCAGGATCAGAAACTGGCAAAGGTGTGTAACAATGAATCTCTTCTAATAAGAAAACACGGACCAGTATGTGCCAGATTAATCAGGCGACGCCTTGACGAATTGAGAGCAGCGGACAATCTTGAAGTATTGCGTTTTTTACCACAGGTGAGATGTCACGAACTGAAAGGGAATAGAGAAGGAACCCTGGCTGTGGATCTGGGGCATCCCTACCGACTTGTCTTTGAGCCGGCCAATGATCCAATCCCAAGAAAGCCCGATAGTGGACTTGATTGGAATAAAATCACAGCGATTAGAGTTCTTAGTGTGGAGGATTATCATGGTTAATAGTCTGCAAAATGAATACCATCCCGATTCCGTCTCCGCTCCGGGAGAAACACTTTCAGAAACACTGGATACCCTGGGGATGTCTCAAACAGAACTTGCCAGGCGCATGGATCGTCCAATCAAAACAATAAACGAGATCATACAAGGCAAGGCAGCTATTACCGCTGAAACAGCTTTACAACTAGAGCAAGTTTTGCGTATACCGGCATCATTCTGGCTAAAGCGAGAACAACAATATCGAGAAGCCCTGGCTCGTCTGGCTGAAGAGCAACGACTCGCCTTATGGACTGAGTGGATAAAGACATTCCCCATCCGAGAAATGATACGCCGGGGCTGGCTTCCCCCCTGCAATAGTAAAACCCAGCAGGTTTTTGAGGTCTTGAAATTTTTTGGCGTGGCGTCTCCAGATGCCTGGGAAGGCATCTGGGAACGCCAGGTTGTGAGGTATCGTCGATCTGCTACAAATAGTAATCTGGGTGTAGTAACAACATGGTTGCGCCAGGGCGAAATACAGGCACAAGAAGTCGAAACCCGGCCTTACAATGAAGCGGCATTTCGCAATGCCTTGCATTACATTCGTTCGCTAACGAGAAAGCCTGTGAATTTTTTTCAAGAAGAGTTAGTACGTGCATGTGCAGAAGCAGGGGTTACGGTCGTTTTTGTACAAGAGTTACCAGGAACTGGCATTTGTGGAGCCGCTCGGTGGCTTACGCCCACAAAAGCTCTGGTGCAACTTAGTCTGCGTTATAAAACCGATGACCAACTGTGGTTCACATTCTTTCACGAGGCAGGTCACATTTTACTTCATGGAAAGCGACAACTTTTTCTGGATTTAGAAATGGACCCGGAAAGCGACGAAGAATCTGAAAATCAGGCAAACACGTTTGCTGCTGATGTATTGGTTAGTCCCTCTGAATGGCGTCGATTTGTTGCTCACAAGTCTTATCGTAAAAAGGTTGATATCCAGATGTTTGCTCAAAAGATGGGAATTGCCCCAGGAATCGTAGTAGGTAGACTTCAACATGAAAAACTCTTATCTTTTGCTTATTGTAATGGCCTTAAACGCAAACTCGAATGGACCCACGATCTACACCCATATGCTTAATGAAACGACTGGTCTTTCATGGCCTGGAGGTAAAACTTGGTGACCAGTAGCTGTTGCTGTCAAAAGGGGTATTGGCGAGAAAATTGCGAGCGTCGCTAAAACAGGACGGGAAGCGCTCTTGGAGAGTCGCTTCCCGTCCTGTTTATTGGTAGCGGCGACAGGGATCGAACCTGTGACACGAGGCTTATGAGTCCTCTGCTCTACCTACTGAGCTACGCCGCCGGGTGTTTTGTTTTTACGTAGCTATCTTAACACATGCTGTCAAGAGGGTAAAAGCAGGAAGAGGGCCGCAGCGGGGCATGATTTCAGGTAACTTACCAATTACTTGCGGCAGAGGAAAGGGAAGAGATATGATAAATGTGTCGATGCATTCATCCAGATTTTCCCCTGTGGGATTTCTACGCAACAGAAAGACCTGGCAAGATGACCCTGGTAAGTATCCTGATTACGTTTGTCGCTGCGGTTCTGGGCGGCACGCTGAATGGCGTGGCCGGCGGCGGCACTTTTTTGACGCTGCCCTCCTTGCTGTATGTGGGCGTTCCTCCCATTCAGGCTAACGCGACCAGTAGCGCGGCTCTCTGGCCTGGCTCGGCGGCGGCGGCCTGGGCGCTGCGCAAGGAGCTGCTGCGTCAAAATAAGAAGCTCCTGCTGGTGCTGGGCATTACGAGTTTTATCGGCGGCACCAGCGGCGCGCTGCTCCTGCTGGTGACCTCGCAAAGCACATTTGTGCATATGATTCCCTATCTGCTCCTGCTGGCCACTATCCTGTTTACGCTCAGCCCGCTGGTCAGTGCCCGCATTAAACGCGGCCTCGCTGAACGCCGGAAACAGGCGGCACTGGTCAAAGTCAATGCGGCGGGCGAGGTGGTGGAGGAAGTGACGATGGCGCGCGAGACGACTGGCGGCCCTTCTCTGCCCGCGCTGATGGGGATCGCGGCTCTGCAACTGGTGATCGCGGTCTACGGTGGCTATTTCGGCGGCGGCATTGGCATTTTGATGCTGGCCTCGCTGGGTATGCTTGGCATTGAGGATTTGAATGAGATGAATGCGGTCAAAAATGTCCTGGCCGCCTGTATCAATGGAGTGGCAATCATTACGTTTATCGTGGCTGGCGCGATTGTCTGGCTGAACGCGCTGATCATGGTAGCCGGGGCGATTCTGGGCGGCTATGGCGGCGTTTATTTCGCGCGCAAGCTCGACCAGCGCATTGTACGCGGCTTTGTGATTTTCGTTGGCTGCGTGATGACCATTTATTTCTTCTTTAAGTACGGATTTTTCTAGCTCGCTCTACCAGGAGAGAGATGAGGCGTACCCTCCGGCTGATCTCCTCGTGTCCGGCCTGCGGACGCGAAACCATTCATTGAGATGCGACGATACTTGGAGAGATGGAAATTTTTCTCTGGCCGCTCTCAGAACTCTGCGGCCTTTTGTCGCGAGCTTCTGGCAGGGGATGCCACGGAGAAGAGACTGCAACAAGAAACGAGTCAGTGATGCGACAGGAACAGACGCAAACAGAACCCGGTGAGCCGATGCCGTCGATGCGGGCAGAAAAGACGACGGGCCAGCCCAACAAGTGGGCGGTGCTGGTGACGCTGGCGATTGGTATTTTTATGGCGACGCTGGACAGCTCGATTGTGAATATCAGCCTGCCAACTATCGCGCGCTTTTTTCAGGAGCCGCTGAATGGCGCGGTGGAATGGGTGATCATCGCCTACCTGGTGGTGATCGCGGGTGTGCTGCTGACTATCGGACGGCTGGCGGATATGCTGGGGCGCAGAGTGCTGTGGGTATCAGGTCTGATTATCTTTACCCTCGGTTCGGCGCTCTGCGGTGCATCTCCCAGCCTGCTGGTTCTGATCATCGCTCGCGCTTTTCAAGGACTGGGCGGCGCGCTGGTCATGTCGGTCAGCCCGGCTATCCTGACCGCCGCTTTTCCAGCCGAGGAACGAGGGCGTGCGCTGGGCATGAACGCGGTCTTTGTGGCCCTGGGCACCAGCGTTGGCCCTACCCTGGGCGGCCTGATTACGGCGAATTTTTCCTGGCGCTGGATCTTTTATGTCAATGTACCGCTGGGTGTGGTGGGCGTGGTGGCGAGCCTGCTGGTGCTGCGCTCAAGCCAGGCGCGCGCACGCGGGCGCTTCGATCCAGCCGGGGCGCTGCTGCTGGCTGCCGGCCTGGTCGCGCTGACGCTGGGACTGTCTTTTGGCCAGGAATGGGGCTGGACTTCACCCCTCCTTATCTCGACGCTGGTCGTTTGCGTGTGCGCTTTTGTGCTGCTGGTTATCGTGGAGCAGCGTGTGACTGATCCTATCATCGATTTTCAGCTTTTGCGCAACCGGGTCTTCGTTTCGGCCAACATCAGTCTGATTATGAGCTTCCTGGCGCTGTTCGCGGTGAGCTTTATGCTGCCTTTCTATCTTGAAGAACTGCGCAGGTTTTCTGTCGTTGAGTCAGGTCTGCTGCTTACGCCGCTGCCGCTGGCCATTGCGCTTATCGCGCCGATGAGTGGAGCGCTGGCGGATAAGATCGGGTCGCGCTGGCTGGCAGCGAGTGGCCTGGCCATCGCCTGCGTTGGTCTGATCTTGATCAGCCAGTTAAACGCGCAAAGCTCTATTTTCGATATCATCTGGCGTCTGCTGGTGACGGGCGTCGGGCAGGCGATTTTCCAGTCTCCCAACAATAGCGCGTTGATGGGAGCGGCTCCGCGCAATCGTCAGGGCGTGGCGTCGGGCTTCCTGGCGACCGGACGCGTGGTGGGACAGAGCATCAGCGTGGCGCTGGCGGGGGCGATTTTCACCAGCCTGGGCGGTTCGCTGGCCGGCGCTCTGCTGGCCCAGGGAAAAGTTCTGTCAGCAAGCGAGCAACTGCACCTGGAGGAAACATTTACCTCGGCGTTTCATACCACTTTTGTAGTGTGCGCGCTGATTGCGGCTCTGGGCGTGCTTACATCCCTGGTGCGCGGCAAAGAAGAGATTCAGCGCAAGCAAACAGCTCCAACTCTGCCGGGCAAGTAGGTTCTCTGCGGGATATGAGGCAGGACGCGTGGCGAGGTTTACAGGAGTGCGGTTCATATTATCGCTGATGAGCCGAGGCTGGCGCCGCTGCCTCGGCTCGCCGGCGATTTTCCCATGCTACCTGGGCGGTCCCTGGCGAATGCGAGCCCGCATCTCTGCCAGGGGCCAGTTAGCCCAGCTTCCCCAGAGTTCGGGCAGAATTTTTTCTACCCACCATGTCACCCCTACCTGCTGATATTCGGCCACAAGAGCGCGATCATAGGCGGCGTCCACGCCGGCGGTGATGCCTGAGTGGACGATCTCGAAAGGCGCAGTATAGCCAGGCTGGGAAACGACATACTCGACAATTTCGCCCATCTGCGCCGGCGTGAGCATGGCGGCCAGGGGCAGCGTGCCGCCGATGGGCACGATGCCGTCCCAGCGCAGCGCTCGCCGCAGAGGAGCCCTGGCCGGCCACATACCGGCGACCCAGACAGGAATGCGCGGAGATTGCAGCGGACACGGCAAAAAGTGCGCCTCTTTGATGTGATAAGCCGGTCCTTCGTGCTGATACGGTTCGCCGCTCCAGAGGCCGGCCAGCACTTCCAGACCCTCTTCAAGTAAAGCCGCACGCGTGCGGGCGTCGGTGGCCTCGCCCAGCGCCTCAAAATCAAAATAGCCACCGCCCGCGCCTACACCGAAAATGAGCCGGCCACCGGAGAGATGATCCAGCGAAACGGTCGTGCGCGCGATCACCCACGGTCGACGGCGCGGCAGAGGCGTCACCAGTGGTCCCAGGCGCAATGTCCGCGTGCGCAGCGCGATAGCGGCCAGGGCAATCCAGGGATCGACCATGGGATCGACGGACGGCGTGAGCGTGGTCTGCGAAACCTGATCCCAGAGAAAAAATCCGTCCCACCCGGCCTCTTCCGCCTCATGCGCCAGTTCGGCCAGCACTCGCGCATCCCCATAAGGCCCGAAATTGGGCACATAGACTCCGTATTGCATAGATGTCTCCTTGCACAAAAGCTTCTCTGCTATTGTCGCACACACGCCGCACACCCTGGCAGGTAGAGATTTTTCCTGGCCTTCCCACCCACCCCACTTTCCTGAAATGAGCGCAGAACCGCTCTCGCACCTTTAAGCATGTGCGAGAGCGGTTCCATGCTCATTTCAGGAAACAGTGAGAGGTGCTGGCGCGAACAGGCTGGCCAGTTGTTCGCGCAGCAGGACTTTCTCCTGCTCGTAAGGCAGCAGTTCCAGGGCTTCCGCCGGGGCGAACCAGCCAGGCGGAGCATAGTCAACCTCGGTGGGCACCTCCGGCTGACCGGAGGGCAGAGCATAGGCGAGATAGTAGTGAACAGTTTTGAGCACGCGGGCGCCGTCCTGGAGCACCTCGCGCCTGACCTGTCCCAGATACCTGAGCAATTGAACACGTGAAAGGCCGGCCTCTTCCTCGATTTCACGCAGAGCGGCCTGCTCCAGAGTCTCTCCTGCTTCGACGTGTCCTTTGGGCAAAGCCCAGCTTTTCGCCGGACCGTGCCGCCGCACCAGGGCAACTTTGAGCTGCCCATCCATTTCACGCAAAATAATTGCGCCAGCCGAAGTGGCTGTTGCCGGGATCATCCTTCCCTCGCTTTCTCTGCCTGGACCCGCCTTTATCTGGTCCAGAAGCAGGCAACTTTGCCTGTACGTTATGCAAGATAACGATACGCGGGCAGGGTTAAAAACTCAACAAAATCATCGCTGGTGATGATCTCGTCCAGGATACGCGCTGCCTCACTAAATTTGCGCCCGGCCAGTTGTTCCGGGCTTAGCTCGGCAGTAACCTTTTCCTGTTCTTCACGAGCCAGCTCGCGGAAAAGTTCCACCGTTACTTTCCGCCCGTCGTTGAGTACACCCCTGGGATGATGAATCCATTGCCAGACCTGCGCGCGGGCGATTTCAACGGTGGCCGCGTCCTCCATGAGATGATTGATGGGTACGCAACCGGAGCCGCGCAGCCAGGATTCGAGATATTGCAGACCCACGCTGATATTGTTGCGCAGACCGGCCTCGGTGATCGTGCCCTCCGGCACTTTGAGCAAATCAGCCGCCGTGACCTGCACATCCTCGCGTTGGCGGGCGAGCTGGTTGGGCGTGGGCATGGCCGCGTCAAACTCGGCCATAGCGATGGCGACGAGGCCGGGATGGGCTACCCAGGTACCATCATGGCCATCGGTAGCCTCGCGCTGTTTATCGGCCCGCACCCTGGCCAGCGCCTCTTCATTGGCCTGGGGATTGTTCTTAATGGGAATCTGCGCGGCCATCCCGCCGATGGCGTGGGCATGGCGCCGATGGCAGGTCTTGATGGCCAGCAACGAATACGAACGCATAAAGTGCGTGGTCATTGTCACCTGCGCGCGGTCAGGGAAGAGGTAAGCGGGGAGATGGCGAAACTTTTTAATCGCGCTGAAGATATAATCCCAGCGTCCGCAGTTGAGACCAGCCGAATGCTGGCGCAATTCGTACAGAATCTCATCCATTTCAAAGCTGGCCAGGATGGTCTCAATCAGTACGGTCGCTTTGATCGTGCCCTGCGGAATATCCAGCATGTCCTGCGCCTTGACGAAAATATCGTTCCACAGGCGGGCCTCCAGGTGACTCTCGATCTTTGGCAGGTAGAAGTACGGACCGCTGCCCTTCGCCAGCAGGGCGCGGGCGTTATGGAAGAAGAAGAGGGCGAAGTCAAAAATGCCGCCAGAGATAGGCTGGCCGTCGATCAGCACATGCTTTTCCAGCAAATGCCAGCCGCGCGGACGCACAATCAGGGTGGCAACCTGTTCATTCAGTCGGTACTCTTTGCCTTCGGGGCTGCGGTAGGTGATCGTGCCGGCGATAGCATCGCGCAGATTGATCTGCCCCTGTATGGTGCCCTCCCAGGTTGGCGCGTGCGAATCCTCGAAATCGGCCATGTAGGTCTTCGCGCCGGAGTTCAGCGCATTAATGACCATCTTGCGATCAACCGGACCGGTGATCTCTACGCGCCGATCCTGTAAATCGGATGGCTCTGGCGCGATGGTCCAATCGCCCTGGCGAATATGCGCCGTTTCAGGCAAAAAAGCGGGTAACTGGCCGGCATCAATGGCCTCCTGGCGCCTGGCGCGCTGCTGCAAAAGCTCCTCACGCCTGCTCGCGAACGCGCGCACCAGCGTGGCAACAAAGGCCAGCGCCTCCGGGGTAAGAATAGCAGCAAATTCCGCGCTAACCGGCCCGGTGATTTCTATAGTACTCTGCGAAGTCTTCTGAGCCATAACAAGTGTCCTTTCACATCTGCGTGCAGCGGAGCACGCTTCCTGAATAAGCATATCCCCTCGCCCCTTGAATTGCAACTGCTCTGCTTCTCACTGCCCTGCTCCTCGGACCTTCCATCCCCCCTTGCAGCCCGCAGGCCGCTTTTCATTATCAGTCATCCCCACTTTTTCCAGCACCGCAAGGCGCGTTTCCCCTCCCCACCCAAGGGAAATGATGACATGAGTCATCCCCATTTTTCTGAGGTGGCCTCAAGCGCTGGTTGCGCCCCGCCCCCTTC
>DASZXF010001002.1:0-3939 GCA_035546055.1 Ktedonobacteraceae bacterium | reverse complement strand
CCAGAGCCGTTTTTCGCTCGTTTCGTGTAAATAGTGAGTGATGCTTGCGCCACCCAAAAACCTGTACATTCAGTGTTATGCCCCACCCACCCGGAAGGCAAAGTCCGTATATGGATGGTGGGCGGAAATGGTAGCCTGCGGGTGTATGGTCTTAGAATTAGAAAAGGCGCAGCAGATGAACTTCGTGCGCGTTGGCGCTGGCCAGGTAGCGGCCATCGGGGGACCAGCAGAGCGCGCGTATCCAGCGCGCGTGTCCGTTGTAGGTCAGCAGGGTGTGGTCCGTCGCGGGATGCCAGATGTGCAGGAGCAGATCTTCGCCGCCAGAGGCCAGCCGTTGGCCGTCAGGGGACCAGGCCAGCGTTTTGACTGCGCGCGTATGCTGGCTGGAACTGGCCAGCAATTCGCCGGTCAGATCTCGCCAGACGTGGAGTTGAGCGTCTTCACCGGCTGAGGCGAGGGCGCCGGTGGAGGCCCAGGCCAGGGTATAGAGCGGACAGTGGTGGCCTGTATAGGTGAAAAGCCGCGTACCGGTGCGTGCGTGCCATGTGCAAACGCGTCCGTCGAAGCTGCACGCGGCCAGCCGTTGGCCGTCAGGGGACCAGGCCACGGCCAGAATGCGGTCCTGTTCGCTGTGGGTGCCCAGATGTTTGCCGTCCGTAGCCTGCCAGAGTTGTACAGTGCCGTCGCCAAAATCGCCGCCACTCGCCAGCAGCTCGCCGTCAGGGGACCAGGCCAGCGCGCGGACAAAGCGCCGGTGTCCGCGATAGGTCGTGATCTCCTCGCCAGTGCGCGCCCGCCAGACGTGAGCCTCGCCAGCTGTATCCCCGGAGGCCAGCAGAGAGCTATCGGGCGACCAGGCCAGCGAGAGCACCGGTCCCCCATGCCGCCGGTACACCAGTTCATCTCTGCCGCTCAGCGCTTGCCAGACGCGTACCACGCGGTCCCGTCCCGCCGAAGCCAGGCATGTGCCATCGGGCGACCAGGCCAGAGCAAAGACATTATCCTCGTGCCCGCGATAGATCAACAGCGGCTCAAGCTCTGCCATGCTGGCGTATCCTCCTCTCAGGGCCATTGAAGCACGAGCGCTACGGAAGAAGATTAATGTTCGCGCGGTCCTTCGGTCAGGAGATTGATGGCGTGGGGCAGCACAGGCATGATGCATTGCAGGCATTCTTTAACCGCTTTAGGGCTGCCGGGGAGGTTGATGATCAGCGTGCGACCGCGCATGCCGGCCACGCCACGCGAAAGCATACCGAAGGGGGTATGGCGCAGGCTTTCGGCGCGCATGGCCTCCGCGAGGCCCGGCGCCTCGCGGTCGATCACCGCGCGCGTAGCTTCGGGCGTAACATCGCGCGGTGCCAGACCGGTGCCGCCCGTAGTCAGGATCAGGTTTAAATGCTTGTCATCGCACCACTCGCGCAATGTCGCTTCGATCAGAATACGCTCATCGGGGATAATCGTACCGGTGCTCACGACCGCTCCGGGCAGACTTGCCACCATGGCACAGATCGCCTCGCCGCTGGTGTCCGCGCGCTCCCCACGTGCTCCGCTATCGCTGATGGTCAGCACACCAATGGTAATCATCGCCGTTACTCTGACTTTCTATGAGATTAATGTGTAGCCAGTTCACGCATCAGTGCGCCGATCTGGCGGCGAGGACCGAAAATCCACACAGTATATTCATCGGCCAGATCCTCAACCTCGATCTGGCAGCCCATCTCGCTGGCCAGTTTGCGCGCGATGTCCAGCATTTGCCCGCGTTCGGCCTCGGCGTGACTGCGCGTACTCAGCGCGAGCTTGCCCAGGCGCTCATCCTGATTGAGGGTCGCGTTAATCAGCTCATGTAACTGGTCATTGCCAAAGACCACCTGCAACGGCGGAGTCGCCATAATCTGTTCCGCTGAAGCCTCGGTCATCGATTTATCCGTACCGCCCTCCGGCGACTCATTGTCGCTGACAATGGTCTCGTAGACAGTGCGCAACTGCTCCAGGATCATCAGGCGAGCCTCTTCGGGAGCGTCGTTGCGTGGATGGACATAAGCTAACAACTGGTGCTCAGGGTCAGAATAGATGAACGGACGCCCGATAGCGGCCTTGCGCCCACAATTCGGGCAGGTGGCAACATTCAGCAGGCCCGCCAGCACGACATAGCGCAAGCGCGGTTCCCTGGTAATGTTGACATAATCGTAAATTGTATGTTCAAATGCCTTCCCGCAGGGGCAATTGAAATTGTGCGTTGTTGAGCGAGACATAACCTATTCTCTTGCCATTTGTACTAACAAACAACCCATTCTCTTGTATACAAGTATACCATATCTTTCCATCGGCCTGTTCCCGAACCGGCCCCGAATGCCAGGGCAGACGCGTGCCGTCTCACCTCACCTGAAAAAGAGATCCCGTTGGAAAGGTCGGAGTTGACTCCTCGTCGCTGCGCGACTCGCCCGGGTTCTTTTGGAGGTGGTGGCAGGTTCGGCCCGGCCCAACCTGCCACCACCTTCCAGCACTTGCCAAGCGCCACAGACGTTGAGGAGTCAACCACGACTTTCCCAGCGGATCTTCTGAGGCTGCAAGATGCCTCATCAGGAGTGGTGCGCCAGCAGGTGCATGACGTTTCAAAAAGAGGGATGGGTTCACAGCGAAGGCTTTAGCGCCTGCGGCTTTTGCTGACTGATTTATTTGAGAAAGAGAAGTGCATTCCCTGGCGTTGCATAAATTCCTGGAACTGGGCGTAAAACTCCTGGCGGTCCTGCATGGTGATGACCGCTACCGCGTCGGCGGTTTCGATGGCGTAGGGGTAGCCATTGCCGGCAATCAGTTCGGCGCGCACGGCGTCCAGCACCGGTTCCAGCAAACCCTCTTCCAGTACCCAGCGGGGGAACTCCAGGCGTGCGGGCGGACGGCGCGAGGTTGTTTGCAGATAGCAGAAGGCCACGCTTTCGCGGTAGGGGCCGTAGTCCTCCAGAATGTCGCCGCGCGCACAGATCATGGCCGGCGTGCGATCTCCCCAGCGCATTTTTCCCTGCCAGAGCAGCGCGTCGTGGATGCGCTTGGTTTCGCGCAGAACGGGCCGGGGACGCGTGGAGTCCAGGCGGCGCAGCATGGTAATCATATCGCGGGCATAGCTGGTGTCGATAAAGCCGACCAGGGGAATGCGCTGTTCCTCGGAGGTTTGCAGCAGCGAGCGCGCGGCCTCGATGTACGCGCTGCGATACGGCTCTGGCATGGTCACGGCGAAGGAGACGATCAGCGAGCCGTCGAAGAAGACCACCGGACTGTGGGCGGGCTGACCTTCGCGGCGATTGTGGGCCTGCTGCTCCATCTGGCGCCGCAGCGTCTCTACCTCCAGTTGATAACGGCGCAGGTTGACCTGCATCTCTGAATAGGGATAGCTGTCCGGGTCTTCGCCCTCGCTTTTCGACTCCGCGATTTCGTCAGGCGAAAGCACCTCCATAATCACATCCTTGGTGTAGGGCTTGCCGCGCGCGTGCGGATTGACGAAGAGGCCAACCTGAATCAGCGCCACCGGTATAGAGGCGTCGCGCCAGGGCTGGAGCTGGCTGCCATCAACGGCGATGGTCGTTACTCCTTCGATGCACTCGGCCCATTGGCGCGCCTGCTCGTGGTTGGCGAACTCCTGGCGAAAGGGAAACAGCGGACCGTGGTAATCGTCGTGCGGGGCGTACACCAGCCAGCGATCAAACTCGATGCTGGGCCGTGCTCCGGCTGGCTGCATTCCCTTGCGATCCGGCGGCAGAATAAAGGCTAACTGCTCGGCAGATGGATATTCCAGGTAGAGCGTTTCTAGCGCGTGCTGGTAGGCGTTCAATTGGTCGCCAAATGAGCCATCATACGCGTTAAACTGTCCCCGCTTCGCGTGCAGGGCCGCCAGCAGCTTTCCCTTATGTAGCATTCTGCAATTCCTTCCTCTTTTATGCCTTG
>DASZXF010001001.1:0-4573 GCA_035546055.1 Ktedonobacteraceae bacterium | reverse complement strand
GGTCAGGACGATCCCGATGCGACTCTGATTGGCCGTCCTTCGCGCGCTCTGGCCGAGGCCGATCCCGATGAGACGCTGACTCCCGCGACCACTGCGCCGGCCAGAGAACAGCCTTCTCCCGCCAGGACTGCCACAGAGGTGACACCTGTGCCTGCCACTCCTCCGCCGGTCAGAGAACCGCCTTCCCTGGCCGGGGCCGATCCCGACGCAACCCTGATTACCAGACCATCGCCGCCGCCTGCTCACTCCAACGACCGGGCTGCCACCGACAGGCAGCCTGCCGTACAACCGGCTACGCCGCCACCAACCAGCGCGGGAAATGCCGGGAACGCGAGCCGCGACATACCGCCGCTTCCCGCACAGACATTCATACCGCAACCCGGCATGGGCATACCGCGCGTGGACCCTCCGCCGCGCAACGCGCCTGCTCCTGAATTTCTGGCCACGCCACCCGGATCGCCCGCCGAGCTGCCGACCATGCCGCCCGGGCGGCCTGTTCAGCCGCCTGCCGCGCCGAAGAGGAACATCTTTCAAACGGGGAAGACCCTGCTACTGGTGCTGCTGGCGCTGATTGTGCTGGCAGGCGGCGGCGCGCTGCTTGTCAACGCTGTCGTCAGCTCGCAGCATACCGCCAGGACCGGCCCCGCGTCCGCTGTGCCTGGACAGCAGAAGAGTACGGCGTCTGCGCTTCAACATGTCGTCAATCCCTACGCCGGCGCGCAGGGCTTTCTGGACCCCGACTGGGTAGCCAGGGTGAAGGCAGGGGCCAGACAGGTTGGTGGCACGCTGGGCGCACAGGAGGTCAGGGTCGCGCAGTATTCAACGGCTGTCTGGCTCACCAGTATCGCGTCTGTCAAAGGCGGCAATCATGGTTCGCGCGGCCTGGCGGGTCTGCTGGATGCTGCGGAAACGCAGGCCGCCAGCAGCAAACTGCCCATCGTCGTCACGCTCGTCCTGGCGGATCTGCCCAACCGCAATTGCGCGAATCCCAACGCGCAGAACGAATTGCAGATTGACAACGGTGGATTGCGCACCTACGAGTCTTCTTATATTGACGCCATCGCGAACACGCTCCAGCAGCCTCGTTACCGTAATCTGCGCGTGGTGGCGATCATCGAGCCTGGTGTCCTGGCCACGGTGGCCACCGACCTGGACAAAGCCAGTTGCCTGGCCGCCAGCAGCACCTATGCCCTGGGTATCCAGTACGCGCTGAACCGGCTGCACGCGCTGCCGAATGTGTACAATTATCTCGATATCGCCCATCCTGACTGGCTGGGCTGGAATGATACCTTTCACTTTACCGTCTCGCTGATGTCCACCATTGTCAGGGGGACCACAGATGGCTTCGAGAGCATCGACGGCTTCGCCAGCGATATCGGCAACTATGTCCCGACCAGCGAGCCTTACCTGACGGCCAATCAGAAGATCGGTGGCAAGCCGGTGCGCTCCGCCACCTTTTATCTCGGCAATCCCTATCTCGATATGCTGACCTATGACAGGGCCATGCGCCAGGCGTTGATTGCCAGCGGCTTTCCGCAGCGCATCGGCATGCTCATCGACACCTCGCGCAACGGCTGGGGCGGTCCCGACCGGCCAAGCGGCCCGAGCGCGTCCAAAGACCTGAACACCTTTGTCAACGCGAGCCGAATCGACCGCCGCAGCAAACGCGGCAACTGGTGCAATCAGCCGGGAGGCCTGGGAGCTCGTCCGCAGGCCGATCCGCTCGCCGGCATCGCCGCCTTCGTCTGGATCAGCCGGCCCGGCCTCTCCGACGGCCTGGGTATGCAAATCCCCAAAGGCAAACAGAATCCCAAAGGACTGTCTCCCAACAGCATGTGCATCCCTGGCAGCGGGCAGCAATCAACCGGCGCCATGCCCGGCTCGCCCATCGCAGGCGCCTGGTTCCAGGCCGGCTTCAACACCCTGGTCCAGAACGCCTACCCGCCCCTGTAGAGCGCCCGCCTGTCCTCGCGCCGGGCCGCTATCGCGCGATCTCCGACCAGCGCCCGGCCTCTCTCACGACCTGGGGGCCGCGTCCAGCACTTCATGCAAACGCCGGACAAAGGCCGCCGGATTGGTCACGTAACCTGCATGGCGACCGGGAAACTCCACCAGCTTACTTCCCAGGCCTTCCGCCACGGCTACGGCGCTCCAGTACGCCTCATCATCCCGATTGCTCGCTCCACCGGCGATCACAATACGCGAGCGAGTTGTGGCGCTTTTGAGGGCGGCAAAATCGAGCTGGTAGCGGTCGTACATCGAAAACTCGCGCTCGAAGAGGAAGATGGCATTTTTCACGAACTGCTCCCGCTGCTCCTCATCCTCCGGCTCAGGACTCTCAATATCCGTCTCATGACCCTCCGGGTTGAGGCCGGGCATAGCCATGAGCCGCTGGAGCGCCGCCATAATGCCCTCGCGGAAGTAGGTATCTCGAACAACGCCCATGGCCCGAACAGGATCGCGGTCGGGCAGAAGATGCGTGGGCGGCTCGTGAGCAATCACGGTATGGACCTGTTCGGGATGGCGCGCCACCAGATCGAGTCCGACGATAGCGCCACCGCTGCTACCGAAGACATAGGCCGGCTCATAGTCGCTTCCCAGGGCCGCCAGCAGACGAGAAGCATCGTCGCTGTGCGTCCCAACCCGCTGCTCCTCCTGCGGATCGTCAAGCGGGCTGCGCGAAAGTCCCCGGCGGTCGTAGATGACCACGCTGTAGCGGTCGCTCAGGCGCCTGGCGATTCCCTCGAAAGCCTGGTGAGCATCATTCCCTCCACCCGGAATGAGCAGCAACAGTGGCCCCTGTCCCCGCACTTCATAGGAGATAGTCGCCCCTGGTACACGCAAGGTATTTGTTTGCATCCTGTTCATCAAAATCAATCCTTTTCCTTTATTTTCAAAAAGCTCCAAAAATGTTCAACCCTTGTGCAAAACAATACCCTGGATACGTAAACACAATGTAAATGAACGCCGGGGTCTTTGAGGGTTCCCTGTCCGGCTTCAGCCGGGACGCTCGCCACGCCTCAGAGGCCGAAGCAAGGCGACCATGCCATGCCTGCGGGGGAGCCAGGGACGCCGCCAGCGGTTGTCTCGTTGGGGCGAGCTGGCGTGGACGGCGGGCGCCCCGGCTTCAGCCGGGGAGGGCACGCTGAAGCGGCCCTCTTTCTCGGTGGAGGGAATTTGGGGAAAGAGCAGCAAGGGTTTGACGAGCGAACTCACCTGCTCGTCAAACCCTTGCTGCTCTGTTTTATCTCGTTTATGCTCCCAAGCTCAACTGGCTGCTGTGATGGCTGCTCTGGGCGCTCATCAGGAATTGCTCGTAGGCCTCGCGCAGTTTGGGGTAGCGCAGGAGGAAGATGCCGGCGTATTCCTGGCCCAGCGCACGCGGCTGGCGCAGCAGGTGCATATTCAGTTCTTTGAGGAGGTGGTTGCCCTTTTTGCCATTGCAGGCGCGACAGGAGGCGACCAGATTCTCCCAGGTGCTCTGCCCACCGCGCGAGCGGGGTATCACGTGATCCAGGGTCAGTTCGCGCGTGCGCTTCCCGCAGTACTGGCAGGTTTCCTCGTCACGGAGCAGAATATTCGCTCGTGTTGGCTGGAGGGCCATGCGCGGAATGCGCACATTGGCCAGCAGTTGCACGATCACCGGGCGCTCCAGTTCCAGGCGCCGGGCTTGAATGCTCTCCTCAATCAACTGACGTACAGCCTCGTCTACAAAAGTCACTTTCTGCTTGGACAGCAGCACGATGAGGCGACGTTCAGGAATGACGGAGAGAGGTTGGAATGAAGAGTTCAGTACAAGAACAGGCATGAATGACTTCCCTTCCTCTCTGTCAGAGCCGACTTTCAAGAACAGACAGCGAGGGAAGCAGGAGGCGTAATTGGATGGGGCGAGTGACCCCCCCTCTCAGCTTCTACCGCCGTCTATAGCGACGACCAGTTGGATAGGGGCGGAAACGTTTTGCTTGTCCAGGCACATGTGGCACTGCGAACATCCCACCGCCTACCCTGCGTCTCGCCGGGAAACGCGGGCTTGCCGTGGATAGAGAGTTACATCCCTTTAATATGGATGCATCTATCTGGACTGTTCGCATGGAAAACTCCTAAAAACTTGCCTGTTAGTGATGGGCAGACACATATGTGCCATCCTGGTCGGGGTGAGAGGACTTGAACCTCCGACCTCAGCGTCCCGAACGCTGCGCGCTAGCCGACTGCGCTACACCCCGAAAAACGATCCGCGCAAGTGATCCGCTGGCTATCCTCCAGCGAACCCTGTGAGTTGTCTGTCGCTCCACACGACTGTAGAGGCGCTTTCAGACATCTCCCTTGCTTCAGGCTTAGTATAACACACTTCGTCAAGCCCTGACAATAGGCGAAAGGGGGCAATTTCACCTTTCCCCCGGCAGAGTCTGCTTTTTGGTCCCTCTGACTATCACAGGTGACCTCTCTTCTGGCCCTCTAAACGCCTGCAAACGGCTCCTCTATTGATTTCTTCTGTTATCAGTCATCCCCACTTTTTCCAGCGCCGTGTTTTTCCTCCCCACTCCAAGGAAAAGGATGAGGTTTGGCGAGCGCG
>DASZXF010001000.1:0-2317 GCA_035546055.1 Ktedonobacteraceae bacterium | reverse complement strand
CTATGTACAGGGCAAACATGGGCAATACGGGCCTCCTCCAAATGGCCAGCCTGTTGCCAACGCAGGCGGTTCCAATACCTTTGGCGCCATGCCGGTCAGTCAAATGGGCCATCAATTGCCGCAGAGCCAGCAGGGCATCTTGCCGGCCAGCTCCCTGTTCAGTGGTATGCAGGCGCCACCCATGACCCCTATGGGGAGTCCCGCCAGCGCTCCAGGTGGGCCAAACATGGGCGGCATGGGCGCTCCCGGCTCCGCGTGGGGAGGACAGCATGCCCTGCCGGGTAGCAGCGGACTGAAGGGAGAAAACGCGCCCGAACGAGCAAAAAAATCGACCGGCAAAGGCAAGCAGGGCAGGAAAAAACGTCGCATCCCCATCTGGGCGCGCGTCATCATCGGCTTCCTGGTTTTCTTCCTCATGCTTGGTGGCGGCCTCTTCGGGTATTACCAGGTCTACTTCGCCAGCACCGTCAACTCGGTCACAAATCAGCAGTTCACGCGAGCTAAAGGCGAACAGAATCCTAACGAAGGAAAGCCGTCCGATGTGCTTCAATGGGGACGCATCAATCTTTTGCTGCTGGGCAGCGACACTGACGAAAAAGGCATATGGACGGGCAACTCATTTCTGGCTCAAACCGTGATTATCGCCTCGATTGATACCTCTACCCATGAAGTCGATATGCTCTCGATTCCGCGCGACTTCTACATAAATATCCCCGGTCACGGCATGGAAAAACTCGACACAGCCTTCGCCTATGGTGGCAGCATCAACAACCACATGAGCGGCGTCGGCACCGTGGTAGACACGCTGGAGCAGGACTTCGGTATCAAGATCAACTTTTACGGCTGGGTCGGTCTGCAAGGCTTCATCAAAGTCATCAACACGGTAGACGGCGTGGATGTCAATGTCATGCATCCAGTGGTCGATGACACCTATCCCGACGACATAGCCGCCGATGGTAGCAGCAAGAAGGGCTTTGGCTACAAGCGCGTCTACATCGGTGATGGTCCGCAGCACCTGGACGGGGCCACGGCCCTCGAATACGTGCGCTCCCGCCACTCCACCACCGACTTTGACCGCTCGGCGCGTCAGCAGCAGGTCTTGAGCGCGCTGCGTCTCAAAATAGACAACGTTGGCATTATCAGTCAACTGCCGCAAATCGCCCAGGATCTCAAAGGTTCGCTCGCCACCGACCTCGATCCCACCAGACTGCTCGAACTGGGCAACTTCGCACGCGGCATCGATGCCAACAAAATCAAACACCTGACCCTCAGCGCTCCCAGGTACGGCAGAGGCGCTATCGTACTGATCCACGGCCAGCCGGAAGACGTGGTTATACCCAACTGCAGCGCCATCCCGGCTGCGGTCAATGCATTCTTGCATATCAAGACGGCGATTTGTAACGTCGCAACCGTGCCCGGAGATGGTCAGGGGCCGCGCCTGCTCGCCGCAGCGGGAAGCAGCGCCGGCACGCAGGCCGACGCCCCTGCGAGTATGGACGCCTCCTCACTGGCAAGCGCGCAACTGCTGACCGGGGTGAACGCCGGGCCGGGACCGAGTTCGTGGAACGACCTGTTCGGTGTCCGCGACCTGCTGGAGTTAGTTTCCATGGTCGTACTTGACTCACCGCAGATTTGATGGAAGAAGAAGGAGAAAGCGTATGCGCAAGCACCAGCGACTCTGGGGGTTGCTGATCCTGTTCGGCCTGTGTGCCTTTGCCCTGCAGGGGTGCCTGGGAATTGGCGACAGTCCGAGCAATCACGGCGGCACCAACCCCACAGCGGTTAGCGTAGCTCAGAATGTCTTCAGTGGAAAGATCTACGCCACCGCCGGACACAATCTCTTTGTCATTTCAGGCGACGGCTCCTCGAAAAAGCTGCTGGACGGTGGCAACATCTACGATCCAGCCATCTCCCCCGACGGGAGCCAGATCGCCTTTGTGCGCCGCTTCAAGAATTACTCGGACCTGGATCTCATGCCGGCCAGCGGCGGCAACGTGCGTACCCTGATTTCCGGCAACGGTACGTATTTCTTCAACCAGGCCGGCTTCGTCCACAGCAAAGCCTACTGGTTTTTCAAACCGTCCTGGTCGCCAGATGGCTCGAAGATCCTCTTTCTCAGCGACCACATCAAGCTGATCTATGATAAACAATGCCATCCCTCTCAGGATGCTGATATGCTCGATCTCATGGTCTTTTCCATCTCCGTCAAAGATCCCACGAATATCACCGATCTGGCCTACACCTCCTTTGGCGGCGGAGGCGACAGCGACCCCAGCTATAACCCGGCCAACGCCAACCAGATCGTCTACACCCACTA
>DASZXF010000999.1:0-2752 GCA_035546055.1 Ktedonobacteraceae bacterium | reverse complement strand
CTGCCCAGACCCTGTTTTTGCCAGCTTGGCGCGACCAGCAGAGCCTGAATGTAGCCCACCTGCTGATCCCAACTCGAACCCTGCGAGGTTGCTACAAAACCGACCACCTGTCCCTGTGCCCTGGCTACAAAATGCCCGGCGTGGGGAGTCGTAAGCACCTGTTGAAAACGCTGAAAATCGATGGGCCATGCCTGCCCGATAGCTGTTTGCCACAACGTAAAGGCCAGCGCCTCATCAGTCGCCGCCTCATATGGCTGAATCTGCCACATCTGTTCTTGCATACCTGTTGCCATGCCTGTTCTTCTTCCAGTACAAAGTCAATATCCTCCACTATAACTTCAGTGGACTTTCCTGGCAAGAGTCCAGCAGGGGCGTTCAGTATTTTCTATGAGACGCCAGAAGATACCCACAGAAGCACCGAGAACGGGGAAGAGGATGATGATGAAATGTGGCCATATATCCTTCCTTGGCGCTGAGCAGGTAGCGCCTTGCGCTATAATACGAGAAACGCCTTCAGTCAACTGGCTGAAAGGGAGTATCAGGGTTACTCACAAGTCAAGCCAGGGCCATCGCCAGCGAGGGTGCAGGGAGCGCAGCGTCCCTGCCGGGTGCGGGTGTCCCGCCTCTTTCTCACCTCTTGCTTCTCGCCGCTGTCGGTGGCAAACGACTGGTGAGAAACCCTGAAGGGAGTATTGATGAACCAATTGCAAAAGCGAGGATGCCATGGCGAAAGTAACGACTGGCGGCGGTGACACGGGCTATACGGGTTTACTGGGCGAACAGCGCGTACCGAAATATGATCCGCGCCCGGAGACTCTGGGCACAGTAGATGAGGCGACTTCAGCGCTTGGTCTGGCGCGTGCGATGACGCGCGATCCTCGTGCCAGAGAGATCATTTATACCATTCAGCAGGAATTATATCTCCTGATGGGCGAACTGGCCACGCCGCCGGAGCATTACGAAAAGCTGGGTTTGCGCATGACCGTGGAGCATGTGCGGCGCCTGGAGCAGATCGAAGAGGCGCTCAAGCAGGAGGTTGAGATTCCCAACAAATTTATCATCCCCGGGGATACACCCGATGGCGCTGCGCTGGACCTGGCGCGCACCATTATTCGCCGCGCCGAGCGCCACGCAGTCAAATTGCTGCACGACGGCGTAATTGCGAACGGTGAAGTTGTGCGCTACCTTAACCGCTTATCGGATCTCATCTTTATTCTGGCTCGTTACCTTGAAGTCAAATCGTCCATTGCCAGCCTGCCGGAATAGGTTCCGCGTCGGCGGGGAAAATTCCTGCCAAATTGTGAAGTAGTTCACAGCTTTTGTATGGTCCAGTTACTTTATAATAGAAGACAAATGGATATCTTTTTGCTTCGTAGGGGCGGCCTGCGAAACAAATGGCCCTTTGTCTGCATTATTCCTCCTAAGAAGGGTCTGAAATAAGGCCTATTGATGATTTGGAGCTGTATGAAAGCCCTGGATGACGAGTCCCAGCTAACCATCGCGGCCTGTCAAGGTTCTGTCGAAGCCTTTGAAGCTCTCGTCTTGCACTACGAGCCGCGTATCAGGCGCATGCTGTATAGCCTGACCCAGGATAGCCAGCTGACGCAAGATCTGTGTCAGGAGACTTTTCTGGCGGCTTATCGTGCCTTGCCGCGTATGAAAGGCGAGGAGTTGCATTTTGCACCGTGGCTCTACCGTATTGCGCTCAACCAACTGCGCAGCGAGTGGCGCCGGCGTAAGCATGTCACCTGGGTCCCATTCTCTCCCCCGCAGGGGTATGGGGATGACGTTTTTGATGAGCCCGGAGAGGACTACCTGGAGTGCCCGGAGCATTTTGAGGAGCAGGTGGGACAGCGCGATCTGATCCAGCGGGTGCTGGCGCGCTTGCCCGAGGCCTCGGTGGCCTGCCTGCTGCTTGACGCGGAAGGGTTCTCCTATCGCGAAATTGCTGAGACGTTGCAAGACTCCCTGTCCGCTGTTCGCAGTCGCCTCTCACGCGCTCGTCAGGCCTTTCAGCAGCTTTATACCAAGCTCGAACAGGAGGGACGTTGATGAAGTATGTAGATATAAGGGATCTGCCGCCGTGTTCTTTCAGCCCTCAATGTCTACGCCTGATTGACGATCTGGATCTGCCGCCAACGGTCCCCGCGCAAAGGGGACTGGCGTATATAGAGGATTTGCAAGATGAGCGCCAGCTTCGCCGGCTTCGCTCCCATGTACATGGTTGCCCTACCTGTTCCGCTCTTTTGTTAGAAGCTCGCCGGATGCGCACGCAGCAGCGCAAGATGCTTTATCATTTTGTGCTGGCCAACGAGAGGCAGGTACCTGCGACTTCCGGGGCGATCTTTGAGGCCATCAGGCGTGAGAAGCGCGCGGACGAGGCGCAGGAGGCGCTCAAGACAGATCTGCCGGCGCGGGAGTTGCGAGCGTCAAAGCAGGTGTCAGTTGAACCGGAGGCCTCGCTGCTCGCGCCGATCCGTCTCTATCCACGCCCGGCCCATCCACGCCAGCTTGTGCGGAATATGCTGACGCTGGCCACAGTGGCGGCGGTCATCCTGGCGGCGGTCGGTCTGCTCAATCGTTTTATCACTCAGCCCGGTGCGGCTAACAATCCCACCTCAAGCACTTCGCAGCCCGGACAATCGCCCCAGCCTGGCTCAAATGCGCCTGCCGATGGCTGGAATTCTGTCGTCATTGGCCTGACGGTCCTTTCGGCTGCTGGCATGGTACAGGGGCTGACCTTCACGAATTA
>DASZXF010000998.1:0-7203 GCA_035546055.1 Ktedonobacteraceae bacterium | reverse complement strand
GCCGCCGGGCTTGAACTGGAGCGCATCATCCTCTTTCTCCAGCGCTACTGCGTCAACGGCGTCCCCGGCTCCTTTCTCGTGCGTCTCAAACTCTGGGGCAGCGGCTACGCGCAAGCTCCAGTCATGCACGTCGAAAGCGCTCCTCTCCTCAGCCTGTCCGCGCCAGCCCTGCAAGATATCCTCGCCGACGAAGAGGTTGGTCCCCTGCTCGGCGAACCCGTGCCCGCCGAACTGCGCCTGGTACGCGTCAACCCCGCTCACCTGGAGCGCGTCATCGCCCTTTTGCGCGAGCGAGGCTTTGAAATCTCCTGATATGCGACCGGTAAGCGCAAATTTATGGATTTTTTGTCGGGCCGAAAAATTCCTCGCAAAACCTGTTGACAATTGCCGGGCAGTATAGTATATTAATCACGCGACCGAGAGAGCTTCACGAAAGACTCGAAGCGCTGTGAAAAATGCGGGAGTGGCTCAGTGGTAGAGCGCTTCCTTGCCAAGGAAGATGTCGCGGGTTCGAATCCCGTCTCCCGCTCCCATTTTTCTCCTGATTTGACATACAACAGGGCGACGTCGCCAAGTGGTAAGGCACGGCTCTGCAAAAGCTGCACCAGCGGTTCGAATCCGCTCGTCGCCTCCAATTAGACGTGATATGGATCACGTCTTTTTTTATGGCAGGAATTGATATATGCGCCAGCAGCATAGCTACTCCAGCGAAGCAATTGTTCTCAAACGCAGCGATCTCGGTGAGGCGGATCGCATTATCACGCTGTTCACTCCCTACAAAGGCAAATTTCACGCCATCGCCAAGGGGGCGCGCCGCCCGGTCAGCAAACTGGCCGGACACGTCGAACTGCTCACACGTAGCCAGCTCCAGGTGGCCGTGGGACGTAACCTGGATATCATCACCCAGGCGGAGATGCGCGAAAACTTTCTGCATCTGCGCCTTGACCTCTGGCATATGACCTGCGGCTTCTACCTGGCAGAACTGGTGGACCGCTTTCTGGAGGAACGGGTGCCCCATGGCGATATCTATACCCTGCTGTTGCAAACTTTGCGCTACCTGGACGCCGATGCCAGCGCGTTAGCCCAGCACCGTACACGTGAGGGTGAAGGCGCTGAATTGCAGAGCGGCGGCAAAACTCCGCTGCTGCTGCGCTACTTTGAAATGCACCTCTTGAGCGCCGTGGGCTACGCGCCCTCGTTTCAGCAGTGTGCCTCCTGCGCCAGCGAACTCTTGCCCCAGGAGAATGGCTTCAAGGCTTCTCTCGGCGGCGCCCTCTGCCAGCAATGCTCACATCTCTGGGAGCGCCGTCTTTCGCTGAACGCCTTGAAGGTGCTGCGCTACGTCCAGAACAATCCCTGGCGCGAGGCCGCGCGTATTCGCCTCAACTCCTCTCTGCGCCTGGAACTGGAAGGCATCATGCACAGTCTCCTGCGCTTTCACCTGGAGCGCGACCTCAAATCCTGGAATTTCCTGGACATGCTGAATCCCGCCCTCGACCGCCAGTAGCATTCACCCGCGCCTGCGGGAATCACTCTTCCAACCACTCGGTAATGAAGCGCTCGTTCAGGTGAATATCCACCTGCCGGAGTCGGCCATCGCCGCTATTGACGAAGCCGTGGGGCGTGTCCGCCGGAGCAATGATGGTCTGCCCTGCCCGCGCTTCAAGCGTCGTTGAACCAATCCTGTACGTAGCCACGCCCTCCTGGATAATAAAGATCTCCTGGTACGGATGTTTATGCAGGCGCACACCTTCCCCCGGTTGCATATCAACCAGGATAAAAGAAACCCCGGTATTTTCATAGAGATATCCCTCAAACTCCGCTGTACCCTCGGAATTTTGAAGCTCATCCTTATTGATGACAGTGTAGTTCATTTACGCCTCCTGTGCTCGTCGATGAATGGATGTTCCTGTGTATAGAAATTATCGCATTTACTGGCGCTGATCGCCTCCTCATACAGATAGGCATTTCTTTGTATGCTCGCCTGCTCCCTTTTTATAAAATGAGCCTCGACTTTGGGGAATCCCGGCGCTGCTGGAGCGCTCCCCTTTCTTTCTCCCCTGATCTATGTTACAGTTGAGAATATTCAGTTTGATCGTTGTCAGAATGTAGCCCTCTTATCTGGAGGTGTCATGAGCGATTATTCTCAGCCGTACAACGGTGAAGCGGCCCTCTCAAAGCGGACATCGCAGTCCTACTCCACGTATGTCTTCTGGATTATGTTCGCGATCAGCTTTTTTAACTACCTGGATCGCAATGTGTTGACTGGCGCGGCCAACACCATTGCGCATGAACTGGGCTTTGGCGTCGATGGCATTGGCTATGTGGCCTCGGCGTTTCTGCTGGTCTATACCCTGCTGACCATCCCGCTGGGACTCATCGCTGATCGCAAGAAGCGCAAGAATGTGGTGGCGTTTTGCGTGGCGCTCTGGAGCATTATCACCGCTTTGACGGCGCTCTCATTCAATTTCATTTCGCTCTTTTTTTTCCGCATGTTGCTGGGCGTCGGCGAGGCCGGGTATTTTCCCGCCGGTACGGCCATGATGAGCGATTATTTTTCTCGCGCGAAGCGTTCGCGCATCATGAGCTGGTGGAGTGTGGCGCAACTGGTGGGTATTCTGCTCGGCTATGTACTGGGCGGCCAGCTCGCCGGTATTTACACCGGAAGCTGGCGCCTGGCCTTTCTGGTGACGGGTATTCCGGGTCTGATCCTGGCCTTTCTGGCCTGGAAACTACGTGAGCCGCGCCCCAACCAGGCTGACGAAGAAGAAGCCGCAGCCGCCGGTGAAAGGATGATCGGTGAAACAGTCGTGAGCGAGCCGCCCGCGCCAGCCAATCCCCTTACGCAACTGGGCCGCCTTTTGCGCATCAAGACGCTGGTGGTGCTGATCGTTATGCAGATCTTTGCCTTCTTTGTTCTGAGTGTCGCGACTACCTTCCTGCCGACCTACTTGCAGCAAAAAGATCTTTTCGGTCTGAGCAGCGGCTTCGCGGGCATCTTCTCGGGCGGCGTGATTGTGCTGGCCGGTTTGATTGGTACGGTCTTCGGCGGCTACCTGGCTGACTGGCTGAATCGCCGGCACGCCGGCTCGCGCGTGCTGGTCTGCGGCATCGGCTTTCTCATCAGCGCGCCGAGCTTTGCCCTGGCCGTACTCGCGCAAAGCTTCGTTCTCTTCGCCGTTTTCTTTGTCATCACCACCATTTTGATTACCTTTTACACGGGACCAAGCACAGCCGCCACGCAGGATATCGCCCCGGCGGCGGTGCGCGCCTCGGCGGTGGCCATCTCGCTGCTCATCGCTCATCTGCTGGGCGATGCCTTCTCTCCCACCCTGGTAGGCGTACTGGCGCGGGTCTTTGATCCCACCGGCGGCACACATTTTGCCCTGAACGCGGCAGGTCACGATCTGTCTCTGGCCATGCTCGTCACCTGTCCGCCTGCCCTGGCTATTGCCGGACTGGTCGGCATCTTTGGCGCGCGCTGGATGGAGAGCGATGTCAGGGCCGCTCAGGAGGCGGATCGCGTCTCAAAGCAGGCGGTTGTCTGACATCCAGAACTCTGAGCAAAGGCGGTGAGCGCGCCGGGGCTACGCCGGGGCTGCGCCGGGACCGCGCCGGAGTTCTGAACTGCTGTGAGAAAAACGGTGCCTGGCCTCGTTTTTCTCACAGAGGGTTCGTTCTCCTCAGCAGACTTACGGGTTTGTGAGGTATGCTACTGCTCAACTTCTCTGGAATATGTTATAATGCGCCAAAGCGGAATAAAATAGCCAGAATAAAATAGTGTCTTCTTGAACTTTGCTTGAGATGTATGATAGGTGGAGTTCAGGCAGTATCATTCATGAGCGGTGTAGAATATGGCAAGTAACTATCCGTTTGATCCGAGAAACGCGGCTCCTGCCGGGAATCCATCGACTCCCCAGAGCAGTGCGGAAGGATCATATTCGGTGCAATCAGCATCCTCAGTGTCAGGACATGGCGGAGGCGGCAATCGCCGCTTACCTCCCGGTGTGCAATTGTCCAATGGACGCTATAAAATAGAGCGGTCGGTGGCTGCTGGCGGTATGGGCGCGGTGTATCGCGCGCTTGATACGCGTTTTAATCGTCCATGCGCGGTAAAAGAGATGCTGGACGATTTCCAGAATGATAGTGACCGCAGCCAGGCGGTGGAGTGGTTTACGCGCGAAGCAACCCTGTTGCTGGACCTCAATCATCCCTGCATTCCGCGTGTGCGCGATTTCTTTGTCGAAGAGGGACGCCATTACCTGGTCATGGATTTTATCGAGGGCCGGACTCTGGGCGAGGTGCTGGAAAAAGAGGGGAATATTGCGGGCGTGAATGGGGCGCGCGGTGTCTCCGAGGCGCGTGCGCGCAGCTGGGCGCAGCAGGTCTGTAGCGTCTTGAGCTACCTTCATCGCCAGTCGCCGCCGATTATCTTCCGTGACCTCAAGCCCTCGAATATCATGGTCACTGATAAAGATGAGGTTAAATTGATCGACTTTGGTATTGCGCGCACTTTTCAGCAGTCGCCGCGCAGTTCCACGATCATTATGACCATTGGCTATGCTCCGCCCGAGCAGTTGCATGGCAGGCCGGAGCCACGAAGCGACATCTACGCTCTGGGAGCTACCCTGCACCGCGTATTGACGCACCACGATGCGGCCAACAACAAGCCGACCATCTTTGCTTTTCCGCCGGTGCGCACGCTGCGCCCGGATGTGTCGGTGGCCTTTGAGCAGGTGATTGCCAGGGCACTGGAGAGCAACCTGGAGGCTCGCTGGCCCGGTGCCGCCGAGATGGAGCGCGCGGTAATCAATCTGCCGCCTCCTGGACCTCAGCCGGTGGCGGGTCAGGCTCCTACGGTGCTGGCGCCGGTTGATCGACCTTCTAACCAGCCCATTTCCGCTCCCAGCGGTGGTGGCTTTACCGGTCCGGCAGGGGCTTTACTGCGTCAGGCGCAGGATCATCTCAACAATGGGCGCATCGAGCCCGCTTTCGCGGTCTTGCAGCAGGCGTACAATCTGGACCCCAATAATCCGGTTCTGCATAAGCTGTACGGTCAGGTCTTCGCGCGTCGTCAGCCGCCTCAGCCAGAGATGGCCATTCAGGCGTACAATAAGTCGCTGCAATTCAACGGCAATGACGCGGAGACGCATCGCCTGGTGGGAGATGTCTACCTGCATTTGAGACGCGTGCCGGCTATGGCCACGCCCGCGTATACGCAGGCTGTTCGTCTCAATCCGCGCGACTACGAGGCGCATTTCAATCTGGGCAAGAGCTTTGAGGCGCTTTCCAACTTTCCCGCTGCTCTGCGCGCGTTTCAGGATGCCGCCGGCATTGATCCCAAGCGCCCGGAAGTGCATTATCATGTCGGCGTGGTGGCCCAGCGCCTGAACAATTTTCCGCTGGCTGAACAGGCCTTTGTGCAGGTCTTGCGCATCAACCCGGCGGATCACACGACGCGCTTTTTGCTGGCCCAGGTATATGAGCGGGAGAATAAGCTGGAGGACGCCTGGCGCGAATGCAATTTTGTGGTCAATGCTCAGCCCGGCAATATGCAGGCTCAGGAGATGTTGCGGCGTTTGCGGATGATCTTGCGGCGTTAAGCGGGCGACAAAAAGAAAAAAATTTGTGGACCAGGTGGGGAGAGTGAGCGCGCTCACTTTGCAGGCAAACCCACCGAGGGAGAAGGAGCACATGAGTACAGAACGTTTCATGTCCCGTATATGCAAAAGTCCAGGTCGTTTCACCTTTGCTTTGCTGCTTGGGGCAGTGCTGGCATTGCTATGCCTGGCGCCACCGGCGGTTTTTGCGCGCGCAAGTGGGCGGACCGGGCCTCTCTCTCTTTCGTCGTCAACGGGCGTTCCTTCTTCCACTGCTGTGCTCAATAAAACAGGTGTCTCGGTCGTGCGGCTGATTGCGACCTATGGCACGGGCAGTACGCGCCTGTCCTGTACTGGTCTGGGAGCGCTGGTCGCCAGCGAGGCTCCTTCCGGGGTGAGTAAAAATTATACCAACTGGGTATTGACCGATGGCAATCTGATCAGTACATCTATGAATGAGTGTGGACAGCGGGGGAATGAGCTGTCTCTGAGTGCCATTGATATTCTGGCCAGTGCCGAGTATGCCCATGATACGCTGATTCACCTGGACACGCTGATTTGCAATGTTTCATTAAGAGAACCGCTGCTCTGTCAGAGCAGTTTATTGCATGGTGGGATCGGCACAATCATCGCTCCAGGCTCTGCGACCATGGCCTCCGCCCTTCTCACTTTTCAAAGCACCGCCGGCGAACCCTATCTGGAATTATCTTCGCAGAGCGCCAGTCCGCTCAATGTGGGCTTGATCAAGTCGGCGAGCAAGCTGGTTTATCCTTCAAACCAGGTCGATGAGAAAGAGAGCCCGACTGATTATCTGGCGCCTTCGCTGGTCGGCTCGCCCAGCAGCGCGTCCGACGGCACAAATGGGATGTCGGCCCAGTCCTCTACCAATTCAATTGAGGGCGGAACGCCTGCGGTCAACGACCAGGGGCAGCTAGTTGGCATGTGGGCGACTGATGGCAAGGGCGGGTATACTGAGGTTTCAATGACGGAATTGCAGCAGTTTTTGAACACAAACAAGGTGCCGCTGACTCCTCCGTCCGCGACCTCCCCTCAGAACTGCACCGTGGCGGGCTGCTGGAATACCGGCATCGATGCCTTCAATGCCGCGAACTATGCAGCGGCTCACGCGAATTTGAGCCGGGCCTTTCAACTGAATACGCGTTTCCTGGGTGCGCAGGCTTTTGATACTCAGGCCACCGACAATTTGCACGCTGATAATGGCAGCGGCGGGGATACCGCTCCACCGGCCAGGGCGCCTGCCACCGGGCTGCTCGATCAGTATCCGTGGATATTATATGTGGCGGGAGCCATCCTGCTTCTGCTGCTTGTCCTGATCCTCGTGCTGGCCCTGCGCGCGCGCAAAAAGCGGCGCGAACTGAAAAAGTTTAGCGCGGAAGTGGAAGAGAGCCGGCGTCTCGCGGCGGAGCAGATCGCCCAGCAGCGCGTATCCCAGCAGGCCGCGCCACCGCCACCAGCTCAGGCTCCCTGTCCCAACTGTCATGCCATGGTCAATCTGACCGATAGCGTATGTCCCAAGTGCCGTTTCCCGCTTTCGCCCACCGCGTCTGGTCTGGGTATTCGTCTGATGGGCAATGCCCCCGTG
>DASZXF010000997.1:0-13313 GCA_035546055.1 Ktedonobacteraceae bacterium | reverse complement strand
CTTTCATGCACCGGACCATCGCTGACAATCACCAGGTCGGCCCGCAACTCGTCGCTGTGCTCGGCGATAAACTCCGGCATATGGGGACTGCCAACCTCTTCCTCGCCCTCCAGCAGCACTTTGACATTGCAGGGGAGCGTGCCGCGACAGGTGAGCAGGGTTTCCAGGGCCATGAGCTGGGCGAAATGCTGTCCCTTGTTGTCGCCCACGCCGCGCGCGTAGAGGCGTCCATTGCGAATGGTCGGCTCAAAAGGCGGAGTGGTCCACGCTTCCAGCGGATCTGGCGGCTGTACGTCGTAGTGGCCGTAGAGCAGGACCGTGGGCGCACCGGGGATGGAAGCGGACTCGCCGAAGACCATCGGCCAGCCGGAGGTCGGCATAATTTTCACACTCAAGCCCATCTTACGCATGACATCCGCGATATAGTCCGCGACCTCGGCAATACCTTCGCCATAGGCGCTGATGCTGGGCCGGCGCAGGTAGTCGATGAGCCGGTTGAGCAGCACTTCTTCGTGTTGATCGATAGAGGCAAAAACATCGGAGAGGTCAGGATAGTGGCGATTATTCATAGGATAGATCTTCTTTCGTTCCTGGCAGAGAGGACACAGCGCTCTCCCTGCCGCTCAGGACCAGGCGATTTTTGCGGACGGATTGGGGCCAACCCAGATTTTTTGCGCCACGCCGGCCTCATCCAGCTCGAAGCGCACACGCTCGCCGAGCTGGCCTATGCTGTGGCCACTGACCAGGGTAAAGCGTCCATCGGCATCAGGTCGCATCGGGTAAAAATCCAGCACGGGCGCAGGACTGGCGGGGGAATAGAGCACCAGGCTACCATTGATGGCCATGACATCCGTCTCGCCCCAGACATTGGTATAGCGTCCCTCGTAGCGCTCGGCCTGCTCGCTTTGATTCTCCGGGCGGGCACATTCGTCGAAATGCTCAATCACATAGTTGATAATCTGCATCGCGCCATTCGCCAGTTCGGCTGAGGGCGCGTCGAGTGCGTTGGCGAAGATCACCAGGCCTATTTCGTCAACCGGATCGAAGCCGAAGCGCGATTGATAGCCCTGGAAGCTCCCGCCGTGGCCGTACAGGCGGCGCTGATCCACTTTCCAGGTCTGGAAGCCCAGGCACCAGTCGCCATTTTCGCCTTCTCGCAGCCATTGCACGCGCCGCATCTCGCGTTTGGTTTCATCCTTCAACAGGGTGGTATCGCCCTCAAACTGGGCCATTATCAAGCGGCAGAGATCTGGCACCGTCGAAGAGAAGCCCGTGGCCGAGGCCATGATATGCGTCTCAATGGTGGGCAGACGCGCACGCTCGCTGCCGGGTATGTCGCGTCCATAGCCCACTGCCAGATTTTCCTCGATGTCTGGATTGAGCACAGGCGCGGTATACTCCAGCTTGAGCGGCTGAATAATATGCTCATCGACATAATACTCATACGGCACACCGGAGGCCGCGCGCACAATAGCCCCCAGGAGGGTATAGCCCAGGTTGGAATACTTCCAGCGCCGGGCCGGGGTATAGGTCTGGGCGCCTTCCGCGATATGCCTCTGGATCTGAGCCAGAGATGGAAACTGGAAATCGGCCCAGTGGGCCGTCGCGCCGTCGCGATCCAGGCCAGAAGTATGGGTCAACAACTGGCGAATGGTAATGTGTTCTGTGCGCTCATCGTGGCTGGAGGCCAGCCAGGGCAAATACTGGCGAGCGCGCTCATCGAGCTGGAGCTTGCCCTGCTCCGCCAGTTGCAGAATCGCGATGGCTGTAAAAATCTTGGAGAACGAGGCAATGCGGTAGCCGGTATGCTTGCTCGTCGGACGCTGCTGTTCCAGGTCCGCGAAGCCGTAGGCCTGTTGAAAGAGCAGATTGTGCTTATAGACGAGGCCAACAGAAAGACCTGGCAGGCGGCCAGCCCGCGTTTGATAGGCCAGCCAGCGGTCAATAATTCTGCTTGCGGCGGTCAATGGTGCAGTGAGGTCCATGGAGTGCTTCTGTTCCCTTTCTAGTCGAACAAACAGACATGGTTGTTTCATTATAAAGCTCGGCGTTAGCGAGGGTCAAATGCCAGGTAGCGTCTGAGCAGCGTCCATGCGTCATTTCTGGACGCTTTTGGCAAAACTTGATATCATAGAGGCATCACAAGAGAAGAGGAAGAGGTTTTGGAACTTCGTCAATTGACCTGTTTTTTGACTGCCGCGCAGACGCAGAATTTTCGCAAGGCTGCCGAGCTGTGTTTGATTGCCCAGCCAGCGTTAAGTCGGCAGATCGCCGCGCTGGAGGACGAACTGGGCGTTGAGCTGTTTGCCAGAGTCAAGCAGCGAGTTATTCTGACCGATGCCGGGCGCGAGTTTGCCCGCTATGCGCGCAATGCGCTGGATGTCTTGCAGCAGGGCCAGCAGGAGATGAGCAAATTCCAGGTTGGTCAGAGTGGTACTGTTCTGCTGGGGAGCAATCAGTCGCTCGCCACAGCCTTCTTGCCCAGCATTTTCACGGCCTATCACCAGCGCTATCCGCAAATTCTGGTGCGTGTGCGTGGCGCCAATTCCAGCGAGGTCATCGCCCTGGTCGAGCGCGGCGAGGTCGATCTGGGCTTTGTCTTTGATCCGCGTGAGCGCTCCGAGATGGTCACCATCAAGGAATTGTTTCGTCAGCCGCTCAATCTACTGGTAGCCGCGCATCATCCGCTGGCCCGGGAGTCGGCCCAGGCGCTCACCCTCGAACGGATTATCCGCGAACCGCTTTTTCTGCTGGGAGAAAGTCTGCGTCTGCGCCAGGTGCTTGAGCGCATCTTTATTCAGCGCGGACTGATGGTGCATCCGGTGGTAGAGATCGACTCGATTGACGGTTTGAAAGAACTGGTGCGCCAGGGGCATGGCGTCACAATCACCCTGCCGGCGTTGCACCAGAGCGCTGACTCGCAGCTTGTTCTGCGCCCCATCGCGGACCTGGCGGAGACTTTTATCTTTGCCCTGGTCTATCGTCGCCTGGGAGCGCTGACCCCCTCGGCGCGCAAATTCATCGCAGTTGTGACGGAGACAATTGCCAATCAGGGATGAGAATGCTTTATCTCTCCTGATATACGAGATATATATGTGCTCACTTTCGTATATAATAGTAAGAGATGAACGTGCCAATTACGCCGGGATTCGTCGGCCCGGCCTCGCCCAAGGAGCACTGGTATGCCAACCACTGCCAAACGTGTCAGGTCAACCTGGCTGGTCTTGAACTGCCATGCGTCATTTTGCTCATAACTTGCAAAAAAAGGCTCGCAAACGTCCTGGCGGGACGTTTTGCGAACCTTTCAAGAGAAAGTAAGCTCCTGGAAGCAATCACTCAACTTTGGAAAGTCTTTGCTTCTACTCTAGAAAGAGCATACCCTGTTTGGGCGCAAATGTCCTGAGCAATTCTCCCTATTTTCAGATGCTGGCGCCAAAAGTCGTCGCCAGAGGCCTTACGCCAGCGGCGGCAGCTTCAATGCTCGCGTCGTCATCGGAGTTCAGGCACGTGTGCCCGGCATGATAGGTCTTAATGGTGAGATCTTCGCCGCCTCGCCGCAGAGGCGCTCAATTTTCTGGACCTGCGCTTGCGAGATATTTTTTCCTGTGCTGGCGAAAGAGTCGGGAGGGCTGGACTATTCTGTGGTCTGGCTTGACAAAGCTTCATTAGAGCGGGTATATTCAGAAGAGAATATCAACCTACTGAACAGATACGTTTAAGCAGAACCGTATATCGACAAGGAACGCGTAGAATGGCAAAGTCACAGCAGCATATTCATTCCATCTGGACCATGTGTCTGCCTATGTTCATGCTTCTTTCCCTTACTCGTATTGAGCCATGGGGAAGTGGTCGCCACCCTTTGTCTGTTCTGCGCAGAGACAGTTAAGTAAGCGCAGGTAATCACAAAAACATACAGGGGTGCAGGCGACGAACCTGCACCCCTTTTCTTTATACATTCGCTTGAGAACACTGAGAGGGGGTAGAGACTATGGAACAGAGCCACGAGGCGGAGGGTGATGGCCGGAAGTATTACATTACCACGGCTATCGACTATCCGAATGCCGAACCGCATATTGGGCATACCCTGGAGAAAGTCGCGGCTGATGTGCTGGCCCGTTACCAGCGTTTGCGCGGCGTCGATACCTACTTCAGCATGGGGCTGGACGAAAATAGCCAGCATGTGGTGAAGGCGGCGGAGGTGCATGGGGTCGATTTGCCGACCTGGATTGGGCAGATGGATCAGGCCTTTCGCCAGGCCTGGGCCAAACTGGACATTTCCTATGATCGCTGGATTCGTACCACCGAGGAGAGCCATTTTCGCGCTTCCCAGGAGATGTTTTTGCGGGCCCAGGAGCGCGGGGATGTCTACAAGGCCATTTATGCTGGCTGGTATTGTCCGAACTGCAATACCTTTTATCATGAAAGCGACCTGGTGAATGGCAGGTGCCCCGACCATCCTTCCGTTGAACTGGAATGGGTGGAAGAGGAGAACTACTTTTTTGCCCTCACCCGCTATAGCGAACGTTTGCTGGCCTATATTGCCACGCATCCGAACTTTATCGCGCCCCCTTCGCGACTATCGGATGTGATGAGCTTCTTCCGCCAGGGGTTGCGCGACTTCGCCATTTCGCGGCGCGTCAATCCGCAGCGTCCCATCTGGGGTGTGCCGGTGCCGGGCGATCCCGATCAGGTGCTCTACGTCTGGTTCGATGCCCTGACTAATTATCTGACCGCCGTGGGCTTTCCCGATAACGGGGCCATGTTCGCGCGTTACTGGCCGGCGGACGTGCATGTCATTGGCAAGGATATTGTACGCTTCCATTGTCTCTTCTGGCCCGCCATGCTGATGTCAGCCGATTTGCCTCTACCCCGGCAGATCGCTGTTCATGGCTTTACCACCCTGGAAGGGCGCAAAATCTCAAAAAGTACGGGCAATGTCGTCTCGCCCAATGAACTGGTTGACGAGTTCGGGGTGGACGCGGTGCGCTATTACCTGTTGCGCAGCCTCTCCTTCCCCACGGATGGAGATTTCGCCCGCGCCGGGCTGATTCAGCGCTACAACGATGAGCTGGCGAAAGACCTGGGCAATCTGCTGTACCGCGTGGCGAACATGCTCCAGCGCTATCGTCAGGGGATCATTCCGCCTGCGGGGACGCCGGATGTGCTGGAAATCGACCTCCAGGGCGTGGCCGTTGAGGCGCGCGAGGGCGTGGAGAAGGGTCTGGAAAACTGGGAGATCGGGCGCGCCCTGGAGAGCGTCTGGAGCCTGGTCCGGCGTACAAATCAGTACCTTGAGCAGAGCGAACCCTGGCGCCTGGCGCGTGATCCGGGGCAGCAGGAGCGCCTGAATACTGTGCTCAACTCGGCAGCCGAGGCGCTGCGCCTGCTGGGCATCTACCTGGCGCCTTTCCTGCCGGAAGCCAGCGCGAAGATTCTGGCGCAGCTTGGTCAGCCGGCTCCCCAGGCGGGAGACTGGGAAAGCATCGGCTTCTGGGGCGCTATGCCTTTGCTCAACATCGGCGAGACGCACGTCCTGTTCCCGCGTTTTGAGGATGGGCATGAGTTTGACGCCGACTTCAACTCTCTGCCATCCCTGCCTCTGGCCACACAGGCCAGAAGGAACGAATAGCGTCAATAGGAGAGCAAGGAGAGCCGATCTATGCCGATCATCGAGATCGACAATTTAAGCAAAACTTTCAAAGCGCGCGAGCGAGCGGCAGGGTTAAAGGGCAGCCTGAGTTCATTTCTCCGTCCCAGGTATCGCGAACGTCAGGCTGTCAAGCCGATCAGTTTTTCGTTAGAGGCCGGCGAAGTGCTGGCCTTTATCGGTCCCAACGGCGCGGGCAAGTCCACGACCATCAAAATGCTGACCGGTATCCTGTACCCCAGCGCGGGCCGGGTGAGCGTGCTGGGATTTACGCCCTGGACTCAGCGGCGCGCCCTGGCGTTTCACATCGCCAGCGTGTACGGGCAAAAGTCGCAACTCTGGTATCACCTGCCGCCGCAGGATACCTTCAATCTGCTGGCCAGAATTTACGAGCTGGATCAGGGGGAGTACCGCCGCCGACGCGATTTTCTCATCGACGTGTTTGACATCGCCGCCTATATCCGCACGCCGGCCAGAAAGCTCAGCCTGGGAGAGCGTATGCGCTGCGAACTGGCGGCGGCCCTGTTGCATAAGCCGGCGGTGGTTTTTCTGGACGAGCCGACCATCGGCCTGGATGTCATCGCCCGCCAGCGCATTCGCGACCTGATCGGCCATCTCAACACCACCGAGGGTCTGACGGTCTTTCTGACCTCCCACGATGCCGGCGATATCGAGCAAGTGTGCAAGCGAGCCATCATCATCAATCACGGCGAGATCGTGCTGGATGAGCCGGTGGCGAAGCTCAAACGCGACTACCTGCGCGTCAAAACTGTCGATCTGCTGCTTGAAGACGACGCCGGGGCGCTGGTCAGGCCGGACGAGCGGAACGGCCAGCTTTATCTGAATCTGCCTCTGCCCGGCTCCGCGTTTGAGAATACAGCCGCCAACGTCGGCATCAAGGTACTCAAAGCGCATGGACGCGGGCTAAAACTGGAGATCGATACCTCGCTCATGCCCCTGGAGCCGGCCCTGGTGGCCATCATGCAGCATGGGCATATCGTGGATATGACTGTCTCTGATCCACCGATGGAGGAGATTATCGCCGCGCTATATCGCCAGAGTGGGCAGATAGCTGAAAGTTCGCTCACATCCCTCATTGGAATTGAAGAGGCAGGAGTGAACGCCGGGGATCTGCTCAAAGAGGAAAGGGTGTAGGACATGGATGCTGCGTGGAAGCGCCGGGAGCGCCCTGGCAGACCGCTACCGCTGCACCTGCGCCTGGTGCTGGTGAAATACCTGGCGGTGCTGCGGGTGAGTGCTGCCAATAGCCTGGCCTATCTCTTTGAGGCGGTGTTTCGCTCACTTTTCCTGATTGTTCTGATCTACGTGATCGGGCAACTCTGGCGCACAACTTTTGCTCTGCATGGCTCTCTTTTGCCCGGCTTTAGCGTCAAAAGCATGGTCTGGTATCTGGCGGCAGCCGAGACGGTCGCCACCAGTATGCCCGCGCTCACCCGGCGCATCGACCAGGAGGTGCGCAGCGGCGAACTGGCCTATCTGCTGGGGCGCCCCTGTAGCTATATCCTCTACAATTACGCGCGTTACCTGGGAGAGCGCCTGGTACGCCTGGGACTCAACGGCGTCATCGCGGCCCTGGTCGCCCTGGTGATTGTCGGCCCGCCCGACTTTGGCTGGCAGGGCATAGCCGCCTGGCCGCTCATGGTGCTGCTGGCCATCAGCATTGAATTTGTCTGTTACTTCGCCATTGGTCTGCTGGCCTTCTGGACCGAGAATACGCAGTCATTCTCGTTTGTCTTCAGTCGCCTGGTACTGGTGCTTGGAGGCGTACTGGCGCCCATCGAGATTTTTCCCCAGCCGTTGCGCAGCATTGCCCTGGCGTTGCCGTTCAGCACCATGCTGTACGGTCCCGCGCGTGTGCTGGTCTCTTTTGAAAGCGGTCTGTTTGGCTGGCTGGTCTTCCAGCAGATCCTCACCCTGCTGGTAGCGGCAGCGGTTTTAGCTGCTTTGTACGCCCTTGCCAGCCGACGCGTCAGCATAAATGGAGGCTAATATCATGAGTTTTTTGCGCGTATGTGGCCGCACGCTGCGTTTCCTGGGTGCCTACTTCGTCGCCAATCTCCAGGCCGCCATGGAGTATCGTTCGGCCTTCTGGGCCGCCATCCTGGTCATGCTGGCCAATGATTGCCTCTGGCTGCTGTTCTGGTGGAGCTATTTCCAGCAGTTTCCCCTCATCAACGGCTGGCAGCAGACCGATGTCGTGGTGCTCTGGTCAATCACCGCCCTGGGCGTCGGTTTGAGCAATGCCGTCCTGGGCAACGCGCCCAAACTGGCGCAGCTCATCATGACCGGCGGCCTGGATGCCTACCTGGGAATGCCGCGCAACGTCCTGCTACATGTGTGCATCTCCGCCACGGACCCCGCAGCCTGGGGCGATGTACTTTTTGCCATCGGCTCCTATATCGTTTTGCTGCATCCTGGTCTGCTGAACCTGCTGTTGTTCCTGGCTCTGGGCCTCCTGGTCGCGTTGATCTTTGCCTCTTTTGTCATCATCTTCGGCTCCCTGGCCTTCTTCATGGGCAACACCGATGGCCTGACTCAGCAGATGGTAGGCGCTTTGACCACCTTCTCGACCTATCCCATGAATATCTTCACCGGCGCGGTCAAAGTCCTGCTCTTTACCCTGATCCCCGCCGGCTTTATCTCCTTCGTGCCACTGCAACTGTTACATCGCGTCACCTGGCCGCTGGCTGGCATCATGCCTGGCTTCACCCTGCTCATCCTGCTCTGCGCCATCGCTTGCTTTTATCTGGGCCTCAAACGCTACGAAAGCGGCAGTCTGCTGGGTATGCAGAACTAAACGGACTGCTCGTCCGGCCTGTCCCCAAAGATCTCCAGGCCTTGATTGACTTTCTTCATTTCCTTCCAGAAGACTCTCAGATCTTTCCAGATGGGCTTGAGATCCGGGAGCATCACGCTGGCCAGCAAGAGGAACAGAGGAACAATCTTGCTGACAATCATCCATTCCCAGGCCGTTGGACCAGGGATAAGGCCCAGGGTTCCCATTCTGGTCACATCGATATGCCAGAGGTTGAGCAGAAAGAAGCAATCGGGCAGGCAGGTCAGCAGCAGGCAAATGATCGAGGGAATGGTTCGGAACTCCGGGCAGCACACCACGCAGATCGCCAGGATATAGGGCAGCGTGCTCCACTGATATTCAAAGACTCCCACATAGAAGCTGAGGTAATAGGCCACCGCCAGAAAGATCGCCTTGGCCATATGCGTGCGCCTGAGCATACTCAGGAAAACAACGAGAACGAGCGAGCCATCGCGAATAAACTGGTAGACAAATTCAGGCCAGTGGGTGACATAGTGCAGCAGCGCGGCGAAGGTAATAATCTGATTGGGACCAACGGCGCCAGAAGAGGAGAGAGTCGCCGTCAGGTTGTTGGTGTAATACGTACTGACGCCATGGATAAAAAAGACCACTGTGGAAATGATGAATAACCAGATTCCCAGTAGCGCTATTCTCCAGCGCCCCTTGAAGAAGAGTGCCGGGATGAAAAGCAGGCCCACCGGTTTGACTAGCAGACTGAGCCAGTAGAGAATGCCGCTCCAGATCAGCGAGCGCCGCCTGACCACCAGCATGAGAAAGAGCAGCAGAAAGATATTCAGGACGAACTGAAATTGCCAGGCAGCCAGCTCCAGGTAGATACTAAAGTTTGCCAGCAGCAGGAAAAGAGCCAGGCCGACATACTTCCGCTGACGGAAATTCCAGTAAAAGAGAAACAGGACAGGCAGGGAAATGGCGAATTTGAGCCACAGCCAGATATAGGGCAGGCGATCAGGGTCGAAAAGCGTCAGAAACGAACCCAGCAGCAGAGAAAAGAGGGGATGGTAAACATTGTCATTCGCAAACATCTGCGGCGCGAACGCTACTTTTCCCTTGGGCAGATTGCCGGAAAGCGAGCCGCCATGCCAGAAGGCCCACGCCCCTTTGGGAATCTGGAAAAAGTCGATGCCCTTTGCCCCATCGTGAAGCGCGGCCCCACTAAAGAGTCTATCAAACCAGCCAGTTCGCGCTACTGAAACATAAAAGAGCACATAGATAATCAAGCCAAGATAAATCAGCCCATGCTTTTTGAGATGTTGATAAAACATACGCATTATCGCGCTCTCCATTCCCCAGTCCAGAAGTAAAAATTGAAAAACTAACCCCGGCAGTATTGTAGTGAAAAGGCCTTCCAGGGGCAACGGCAGATATCAGACAGTACATAGACAGAGCAATAAGTAGGATAGAAGCGCCCACGAAATGCTCGCGCACAGGGACGCCTCTTTTTTGCCGCCGCTTTCTCCAGAAGTATGTCGTCACTAATGAAGTCGTAACCAGCCCTGAAACCGTAACATCGCCGGGCATTTTATTATCAATAATGAGAATACGCGCTTTACCCGCTTATAGTTCCCAGTTTGTTTTCCATTTTATTATATTTTTTCTCTCCAACTCGATGCCTTTTTCGCGCTCGGCGCGCTTGCGTTGTGCCAGTTCCTGAGTAATAAGATCGGCCCGGGCAGCCAGTTCGCGCTGTTTTGCGTAGCTGGCCAGCGCCATTTCTACTGCCGGCTTTACCTCGCTGGCCAGTAAGGGCTTGATGAGATAATTGTGGACGCCGGCATGTATCGCGCTGGTGACAAAATGCGCGTCATTAAAGGCGCTGAGCACAATGACGGGGGCGATATCTTCCTGTCGCAGCAGGGCAGCTGCGTTGAGGCTGTTTTGTGCGCGTAGAATAAGATCCATAATCACGAGATCTGGCTGCAAGGAGCGCGCGAGGTCAACTGCCGTTTCTCCATCTGCCGTTTCTCCAACGACCTGATAACCCTCTTCTATCAATACATGCCTCAAGTCCATCCTCTGGACCGGATCATCTTCTACGATAAGAATACGAGCTGGCATATCTCACCTCATTGTTTTTTAAAAGCCAATTCATCTGCTTTATTCTATCACCTTTGCCTCACAAAGAGGTGATCGCTGCCATGAGAAAGCTCTGCTAGATGTGGAGACAAACTTGCCAGTCCTATCTCTGGTGAGATACGCTTAAGAGAGGATGATAAACGGAAGCAGGATGCTTTGAGAAGGGGATGTCATGAATTCTTTTGATGTGCTACACGCGCGGGCTATGGCATGGGTCACGCGACATTACAGCAGAGCTGATCATCTGGTAGAGACGGAAAACTGGCTGTTGCGTTTGCAGCCAGAGGCCGCCGAAGCGCTGCGCCTGGCTGCTCTGACGCATGATATGGAGCGAGCTTTTCCTGGTCCTGATAGTCCCAAAGCGCGCGCTGGCATCGGCGTCGATCATGACTATAATCGCGCGCACTCCGAGCGCTCGGCCAGGATGGTGGGGGCTTATTTACGCGAGCAAGAGGCAGATGAGGCGCTGGTTGAGGAGGTGGAGAAATTTATTCGTGCGCACGAATATGGCGGCTGGCCAGAGGCCAATCTGCTCCAGGCGGCGGACAGCCTGAGTTTTCTGGAAGTGAACATTCCCTTTTTTCTGCATTCCATTCCCAAAGACGACGATGGCAGCAGGCGGGAAGATGTGCGCGCCAAATTTGATTGGATGTACGAGCGCATCCAGATCCCGGAGGCTCAACGCCTGGCTGCTCCCTACTACAAAGACGCCCTGGAGCGCCTGGCGCGATACCAGCCGCAATAACTTCTGTATACGCCAGAGCGCTTGAGGTCTGCTCATCGAAAACCTCAAGCGCTCTGCCTGGTCCGGCTAGGCGGGTGTTCCGGCGGCGATCCAGCGGCGGAAAAGCTCGATTTGCTCTGCCGGCCATTCGCCGTCACAGGGCATCGAGCCATCTTCCAGACGCTCCAGAATGTTATCGGCCTGCGTGCGCACATCATTGTAATCCCAGAGGTCAAAAACGTATTCCATCGCGTCTCGGTCCTCTTCGCGGAACAGCGGTTTGATATCCTGAGCGAAGCCGGGCGTAGTTCCTGTAGTCATTAACTTCTGCTTCTTCCCTTCAAAACTGCTTGCCTGTCATACCTGCGAAAGCAAGCGCATGCTGCAAAACTTCTCCGGACAGTATAAAACCGCCGGCGCATCATGACGCGTAATCCGGTGAAGAATGCGAAGAATGGGCTATGTACCGGGCCGGTTTGCGGCGGTCCGTGAGGTGCTCAGCGCTTTCTCGAAAAGCTGGCCGCGCCACATTTTGACCAGAAAAATCTCGTGAGGGATAAAGCCTGCGCGCTGGTAATAAGCGACCAGCGCGGGATTATCGGCCCAGCAATCGAGCCAGATGCTGGTTTTCCCACTTGCCAGCGTATAGCGTTCAGCCCAGCTCAGAAGCGCGCGGCCCAGTCCCAATCCGGCGTATGCGCGTGAAGTTGTGAACGCTTCGAGGTAGAAGGCATTGGCCGGAAAGGTTTGCCAGCGCCGGGTCAGATACCAGGGCGCGCCTGGCGTGAGGGCCAGGGAACCGATTAGCTGAGCTTGCAGACGCGCTGCGAAGAAATGGCCGGTATCAATCCAGTTAAGAAATTGCCGGTGCCGATCCAGTGATGTTGAGAAAAGCTCATCCCCCCATTGCTTTTCCAGTCCATGAGCAATGAGCCAGATCACCGTCTGATCAAAGAGCTGGAGCAGGGGGAATAGATCGTTGCGTGTGGCGGGTTCAACGGAGATAGGGCCGCCGGAACTCTGAATATGTTGTGGGAAAATCATGGCCTGATTCCTTTGGGTAAAAGTTTCTAAACATGTATACGTGCAAGCGTTGCACCCGGCTCTTTCTCAACTGGCCTGTCGAACTGGAGGAATGACCCGGCTGTTCTTTTGGACAGGGCAATACTGGTCTCTTGCTTTATGCGAGTGCGTAGCCGATTTGCTATAGTGAGCGTGTGGTGCTTTATTGATCTTGTTGATGTCAGAGGGAAAAACTCTGGAGGGTAGGATAATGTCGGAACAGAAAATGCGGGCCATACGTGTTCACCAGTACGGCGGCCCGGAGCAATTATGCCTCGAAGAGATTGAGTGTCCGCAGCCGCAGGAGGGCGAGGTGCTGGTCAAAATACACGCGGCGGGCGTTCTGCCAATTGAATGGAAGCTCCGTCAGGGGCTTTTCGCGCGCTTTCAGGGACTTTCGCTGCCCTACGTGCCTGGGAGTGCTTTCGCCGGGGTTATTACGGCAGTTGGTCCAGGCGTGAGCAGCTTGCAGCCCGGTCAGGCCGTTTTCGGGCGCAGCAATCATGGGGCTTATGCCGAGTATACAGTTGCCAGCGTGGAAACCATCGCCCTCAAGCCGGAAAATCTCAGTTTCGACCAGGTCGCTTCTATTTCAGGCGGCGCTACTGTGGCCTGGACCGCGCTGTTTGAGTGCGCGGATCTGCAGGCCGGTCAGACCGTTCTTATTCATGGAGCGGCGGGTGGCGTGGGTTCGAGCGCGGTCCAGTTTGCTCGCTTGAAGGATGCGCGGGTCATAGCGACTGCCGGGGCGCGCAATCAAGATTTTGTGCGCTCGCTGGGCGCGGAGACCGTGGTTGATTATCTCGCCATGCCATTTGAAGAGGTTGCGCGCGAAGTAGATCTGGTGCTGGATACCATCGGCGGCGAAACGCTCAGGCGCTCATTCCCGGTTGTCAGACCGGGTGGCCTGATAGTTTCGCTGCTCGAAGAACCATCACAAGAACTGGCCC
>DASZXF010000996.1:0-5704 GCA_035546055.1 Ktedonobacteraceae bacterium | reverse complement strand
AGGCGGTCAATTTCGACGCGGGTGATGGAGACGGTGACGCCTTTGGAGGTGGCGCCGTGGCGGGCGAAGAGGGCGACCTGGCCGTTGGTATAGGCGGCGTCGGTGGCGGTCAGGACGACGATGTTGTTGATTTCGACGATGATTTGCTGATCGATCATGAGAACGGTCAGGGTGTTGGACTGACCGGGCGGGTTGAGGTAGGCTGTGTGCGTGGCGGGGGCCAGGGTGGTGGTCTGGCTGGCCTGGTTGGCGTCCAGGTATTCTTTGACAATATCGACGGTGTTGTTTCCATTCACATCGATACGATAGTCATGGTCCAGCCGGCTATCGCCGCGCAGGTACAGGCCGGTGCCATCGTTGCCGTCACCCTGGTTGATGGTGAACGCCACACTGACCACGTAGTTGTCCAGGTTGGTCAGGGTTGGGAAGGACTCGATCATGGTTGTACGGGGATTGGTGTCGGCCAGAATCAGCGAGTCGTTGACCATAATACGGAAATAACCGCCGTTGCTGCCCAGGTACCAGCCGTTGAAATTGCCGGCGAAGGCGTCATAAAACATGGCCAGGCTGGAAGGGGTCAGTGCGTTGGGCGTCAGGATGGGCCTGGCCATGGTCGCGGTCGGAGAAGCTGACGGATGGTGGATCGCGGGAGGATTGCCTTTACTGCGTGTCAGCCAGAACATGCTTGCGCCGGAGATGACGATCACGATGAGGGCCACACATGCCAGGACCAGGATTGGCTTTCTCTTTTTCGACGACTCCGGGAGATGATTCGGCGCCTGCTCTGTTGACGTACTCATCAAAACTACTCCTGCTTCTGAAGATGTGATGCGGTCCCGATCCCATGAAACGGCGCGCGACCGGAGCCGTTTCCCCTCTCTGTTGCGCGGCCAGGATGTACCCGCCGCGTCATGGGGTGTGGCAGTTGTCAGGCGAAGGTTGCCAACAGACCCCTTGATAGTATACTCTGCTTGAAGCAAGCAGAAAAGAATGTCCCATGCTTGCGTTCATTACTCGCTGATCAAGAAAGAGGTAGAAGCAATAACATGCTTGCAGCCCAATTCTACGCACCTCTGGATGTGCGCCTGGAAGACCTTCCTGTGCCCCGGCCCGGAAGTGGAGAGGTGCTGATCCAGGTTGCCGCCGCTACGACATGCGGCACTGATCTCAAGACATATCGCAGGGGCCATCCTGTTCTTTTTCAACGCACACCCGCCAGATTTGGTCACGAGGTAGCCGGAATCGTCGCGGCTACCGGCAGCGGAGTGACGCAGTGCGTGGAAGGAGATGCCGTGGTGATTGGCAACTCGGCCCCCTGCCTGAACTGCTTCTACTGCCGCCGTGGCCGTTTTAGCCTGTGCGAAGATTTGCTCCTGTTGCATGGCGCCTACGCGGAATATGTGCTGGTGCCCGCCCGTATTGTACACCAGAATCTCTACCGCCTGCCAGCCGCGACTTCGCTGATCGCGGCGGCGCTGACGGAGCCGCTGGCCTGTGCGCTGCACGGAGTTGAAGAGAGCGCTATTCATCCCGGTGACACGGTGGCGATTCTGGGCGCGGGTCCGCTGGGCCTGTTGCTGGCGGCCCTGACCCGTCTGCGCGGCGCGCGTACCATTATCACCGGGCATGGAGCCGAACGCCTGGCTCTGGCGCGACACCTGGGGGCCGACGTGGTGCTCGATGTCGCCGACATGGCGGACGAGGAGCAGCGGGAAGCCATTCGCGACGAGTCCGAGGGGCGGCGCGGGGTCGATGTGGTCATCGAGGCCGTGGGCTTGCCCGCGACCTGGGAACTGGCGCTGACTCTGGCGCGTCCCGGTGGCCTGGTCAACCTCTTCGGCGGTTGCGCCTCCGGCACGCGCATTTCGCTGGAAGCGCGTCCCCTGCACTACGACGAACTGACCATCAAAGGCGTCTACCATCACACGCCGGCCTATTTTGCCAGGGCGCTCGAACTGATTATCAGTCGCCAGATCGACGTAGAAGCGCTGATCAGCGCCCGTTATCCGCTGGCGGACCTGCTCAAGGTCTTCGAGCTCCTCCAGCGCAAACAGGGCGTCAAGTACGCGCTGATTCCCCCCGCGTTTGCTTATGAACTTGTTCCAGGAGTAGTCCCTGTGTGATCAACTGACCATAGATATCGATGACCTGCTGAACCGTCAGGCGGCCTGGAGAGCGGAACCAGGCCGCTACCTCCGTACACATGGCGATCAGGGCATAGGACGTAACCTTGACATCGGTGGGACGCAGTACCCCGCTATCTACGCCCTCCTGCAAAAGCCGCTGCAAGGTATGCTCATACTGATCGCGCAGGGCCAGAATTTGCTCGCGATAAGGAGCCTCCAGCGCGCGAATCTCCGTATCGATAATAAAAAACTCCGCCTTATATGTCGTGTGCAGGCGGATATGGCTGGCTATCGCCTCATAAAGCCGTTCCGCCACTCCCGTTGGCTGCGCGATAATCTGCTCCAGGCTGCTGTTCAACTGGCGCATATGGGTATCCATAATCTCCACCAGCAGCGCCTGCTTGCTGGGGTAATGATAATAAATACTGGCGGCCTGGATGCCGGCAAGCTCGGCAATGTTGCGCAGGGGCGCGGCGTGATAGCCCATTTCGGCGAAAAGCTGCACGGCAGCCGCGCGAATCTTCTCGCGCACTGAGCGGGTATCGGGCAGCATGATCTTATCCTCTTTCTCTACAAAACGCGGCACATCTTTGTGAGCATTCTACCAGAAAAGAGCCGGCCCGCCTACCCATCGGTGTAGTTCCTCGTGGAGTGCCCCATCGCCACTGGCGGCCCGCTTGCGGACCGCAGGCGCGACCAGCAGGGCGGCGTCTCTGCGAGAACCGCCGCTGTCCCGCGACAGCGGCGCCTGCCCCGACGCTCTACGGTCGGCGCTGGTGCTCCTGTTTGACCACGGTGGTGCCAATGGCGCGACCTACCAGAATGGGCTCGGCCAGCACATCAGCCGCCGACTCGTTGATATCGCGGCGCGCGGCAATCACCTTGCGGGCCTCGAACTCCACCCGGCGCGATGTGCGACCCACGCGGGTCAGGCGTCCGGTGGCCTCGATAAAGTCGCCGGCATAGACGGGAGCCAGAAATTCGATACTTTCGTATCCCACCAGCAAACCCTCGTCACCGTCGCACATAATCGCCAGCTCGGTCGCCACATCTCCAAAAAGCGAAAGCATACGGGCTCCATTGACCAGAAAACCGCCGTAGTGGGCGTCACTGGCGCTCATGCGCATACGAATGGTGGAAGTATAGATCTCGGACATGTCGTATCCCCCTCTTGCCGGTGGCAATGATGAGTCAAACAAACGTTAGTTAGACTCATTGTACCACAAAGGGATGGAGCGCGGCACTGAGGCTTCGTCTTATGGTCATACGTGTAGAGGACAGGGCAGCTATTCTGGCCCTGGCAAGGAGGGTGAGCGAGGGTGGTGGCGGGTATGGGGACGTGAGGATATGGAAGGTGCGGGGAGATGGAGGAGATGGAGGAGGTGGAAGATACTGTTGAGCGAGAAAGGATGTGTGGAATGAAACTGGATTTGCCAAAGCAGAAAAGCCGTTTGCTGGCCAAAAAGGCCGAAGTGGAACGCACTATCGCCGCGTTGACGCAGGCGCACCCGACGCCGGTTACTCCAACCGAGGCCAACGAGGGGCCACGTGATAGCGAGGATGTGGCGACCGATTTTCTGGAGATGCAGAAGGAGCAATCGCTGCTGGTCAATGAGCAGGCCTTACTGACATTAATTGATAATGCCCTGCAACGTCTGGAGAATGGCACGTATGGGCTATGCCTGCAGTGCGGGGAGGAGATTCCGGCTGCGCGCCTGGAGGCCTTGCCCTGGGCCGAGCGTAGCGTCGCCTGTGAGGCGAAGGTGGAGCGCAGCAATCAGAGCCGCGAAGAGGTATACGGGCCGCCGCAGACCTTCTAGATTCCGCCCGCCCTGCAAGGGTCTGGACGGGGTTTGCCGGGATGCGCTTTTGCCGGGAGCGGGTCCACCTTCTGCAGGTCGGAAAATCATGGGCGCTTCTCTCTTTTCAAATCAGGCGTGATAGGGTACAATGGGACCGCGCATTTCCACTTATGTCCAGAAAGAGAGAAGCTAGCAGCGTGACAAGCAGGCGTGCCCGCATCTATGATGCTATCGCATTACTCACAGCCATTATCGTGATCAGTCTGGATCAATGGACCAAAACGCTGGTCGCGTCCAATCTTGGCCCGCCCGATCTCGGTCCCCAGGTGCCGCTGATCGGTCCTTATCTCACCCTCTATTACATTCGCAATCAGGGCGCGGCCTTCAATATGTTCGATACCAACGGCCCGGTCCTGGTTGTGCTCATCGCCGTGGCCGTGGCCGTGATCGGGTACCTGTACCTGCGCATGTTGAACACCGGCACCTGGCTGTACAAGCTCATTTTTGGTCTGATCATCGGGGGAGCTGCCGGCAACCTGCTGGATCGTTTCCTGCATGGCTCGGTCATCGACTTTATCTGGTTTCGTATCCCCCAGATTGGTTTCAACTTTGCTATCTTCAACCTCGCCGACGCGTCGATCAGTGTAGGCGTGGTACTGCTCTTTATCACCCTGCTTTTTGGCGGAATGCGCAGCCGGGGAGCGGAGAACGAGGTCAGCCCGCCTGTCATGGAGAAGGAGCTGCGAACGGCCAGTTCGCAGGAAAACGATGCGCAGTCCTGAACAGAGTACGCCGGCCCGCCAGGTCTTGCGGGTAGGAAGCGAGGAGGTTGGTCAGCGTCTGGACCGGTATCTGGTGGCGGTCCTGAGCGACATCTCGCGCAGTCAGCTCCAGAGCCTGATCGCTGACGGGGCTATCCAGGTCAACGGGCGTCCCAGCAAAGCGGGCTATGCCCTGCGCGCCGGGGATGAAATTCTGGTCGACCTGTCCGCGACTGTCCGTCCCACTCACGTCAAGGCGCGTCCTCTGCCGCTGGACGTGATCTATGAAGACGACGATCTGCTGGTCATCAACAAGGCTGCGGGCATGGTTGTGCATCCCGCGCCCGGTCACAGCGAAGACACGCTCGTGAATGCGCTGCTGGCCTATTATCCGCAGATTCAGACCTCCGAGACGGACCAGCGGCCCGGTATCGTCCATCGCCTGGACCGTGATACCTCCGGTCTGCTGATCGTCGCCAGGCATCCCCGCGCCCAGGCCGCGCTCATCGAGCAGATGCAGCGCCACGCTATCATCAAACGCTATCTCGCCCTGGTCGAAGGCAATGTTTCCCTCGATCAAGGCAGCATCGACGCGCCGATTGGCCGCGATCCTCGCCATCGTCAACAGATGGCCATCACCGCCACCGGCAGCCGCGAGGCCCGCACGCATTTTCGCGTGCAGGAACGCTTCGCGCGTCACACTCTGTTGCTTGTGCAACTGGAAACCGGGCGCACGCACCAGATTCGCGTCCATCTTAAAGCCATCGGCCACCCGGTTGTGGGTGACCCGATGTATGGCTCCGGGAACGTCATTCGCGGCACTCACCTGCACCGTCAGTTTCTCCATGCCTGTCAATTGCAGTTCACCCACCCGTTCAGCGGCCAGGAACTGCAGCTTGAAGCTCCTCTACCCGAGGATCTTCAACATATCTTGGAGAATCCACGCTTTTTATAGAGGTGAGAAGTGATGAGAGAAGGATTTGCCCGGCCTGCAGACCGGGCAAATCCTTCTCTC
>DASZXF010000995.1:0-1949 GCA_035546055.1 Ktedonobacteraceae bacterium | reverse complement strand
ATTATACCAGTAAATTCAACCGGACGCAATAGGTTTGAGAAATTCTTTTCCGCTGAGCACAGAATCCACCCCCTGGCAGAGCAACTCTTCTTTATATTGACTGCTATCAGTTCTCCCCAATTTTTCCCGCGCCTCAAGGGGGCGCAACCAGCGCTTGGGGCCGCCTCAGAAACATTGGGGGAGGACTCATGAAAAAGAGGGAGGCGGGGCGCAACCAGTGATTGGGGCCGCCTCAGAGAAATGGGGGATGACTCATGTTTCGGCGGAAAAGTGAGAGGAGTCTCATGCTGAGAAAAGAAGGATAGCGGGCGATATTGGAGCCTGGAGAGGGTGGATACGAGGCCGGGAAAACCCGGCCAGGGAGGGTCAGAATCTTGACGCTTCATTTTAGATAGTTTATAATAACCCCAGGAAGAGTACGAAGAGCACCAGGACAGAGCGTCTCTTCATATGTTCTCTATCTGCTTTTGCAGCCCTGGCTGGTCCTGTTCGTACAGGCGTGTCTGGAGATCAGGGCGAAGAAAAAATAACCATACTAGTCCAGGGCTTGAGACATCATCAACCCTGTTAAGAGAGGCACACATTATGATTGAGCACACCGAGCAGGCTGCCGTTGAGACAAGCGTCATCCGTCTGACTACCGCCGCAGCGGATAAAGTGCGCGAGTTGCTGGTTCAAGAGAACGATCCGAGCCTCGGCCTGCGGATCTTTGTCGCCGGTGGTGGTTGCTCCGGTCTTCAATATGGTATGACCCTTGACGAGCAGCAGGAAGGCGATACGATCATTGCCCAGGAAGGTTTCAATGTTCTGGTTGATGAGATGAGCATTGGCTACATCGACGGCAGCGAGGTTGATTATGTAGATAGCCTCATGGGTGCCGGTTTCACCGTGAACAATCCCAACGCGGTTTCGAGCTGCGGCTGCGGTCATTCCTTCAAGACTGCGGACGGCGGCGGCCAGCCGGGCAGCTGCGGCTGCGGCCACTAAGCCGGGCGGGGAGCTTTTCACCTGGCGCGTATGCGCCCTGAAACGCGAGAACAAAAAGGCCTTTCCTGACGTATAATAAGGGAAAGGTCTTTTTGTGTTGTTTGTTCTGCGACTAAAGGAGTTGGAATGAGCAGACGCCTTGCACATCGTCCACATCATCACCTCATGCGGGTTACGCCGCGTCCTGTTCCTCAATCCCAGCGGGAATATCTGCGTCAGCGCTGGGTCTACCGCCAGCAGGGTATCGCCTACATCAAGCGCCCGCTGGGCTACGGGCTTTCGCTCGTGCCCTGGGGCTGGAAGCGGGTCCAGCCCGCTATCAGGCGTCGGGCCTAGCCTCCGAGCGTCCCTGGCGCGTTCATTCCGCGCCGGCGCTCTCCGCTTCTTCTTGAGCACTGCTGGCCGGACCGCCGAGTAGACGCTGGACCGTGCCCGGCATATCACTGGTAAATTTGGAATTGGCGACCACGCGCGAGGCGCCGGCCTGACGTGCCCTGCCATGCGCCTCCAGGTCCATATGCGAGCCAAAGGCCAGCACCGGATAGCCCTGCGCGCTGGCCTGGCGAATGGCCGCCTCCCAATCAACTCCCTGGATGGAGAAATCGACGATTGCCAGGTCCGGCCTCTCTTCACCCGTGGTCGCCAGACCCTGCTCGAAAGCCGCCAGGTTGCGCACCGTCCTGACCTCCATCTCGTGATGGCGCAGGGTATCGCGGATCTTGACCGCGAAGAAAAGATCCTTCTCCAGGACTAGAATATGAGTTGCCACTTTTGTTGTCGCTCCTGCCTGTGGTTGGCCGCTCCTAATCGTCGGACGGCTCGTACACGGGATGCCGGAAGAGATCGCCCAGTTCGGCATTGATCAGATCGATGTTCATGTACTGCTCTCGGTTCAAGACGTGATGCGTCCCATTGCAGTAATCCCTGGCGCACTGCTTGAGATGGCTGGTTTCAAACAACAG
>DASZXF010000994.1:0-2720 GCA_035546055.1 Ktedonobacteraceae bacterium | reverse complement strand
TGCCAGCCAGGCGATTCATCCAGAGCAGCCAGCGGGCGGTCAGTTTTTCGCGCAGCAGACTCACTCCGCCGCTGAGCAGGAGCCACCAGCAGGAGGAGCCGGCGAACACGCCCAGCGTGACCAGCGTGGCCGCCGCGAGGCTGCCGTGTCCGTTCGTGCCCACCCCCAGACCCGCGAAAACCGTCGCGAACGAGAGGATGGTGAGCGGATTGGTCAGGGTCAGCAGGAGCGTTGAGACGTAGAGGCCGGGCAGACTGCCGCCGCCTGCTCGCGCGGCCTGCTCCGCCGGTTTGCTCAATAGCGCTTTCAGGCCCAGGTAGAGCAAAAACAACCCGCCGAGCAGGCGAATCCAGTTTTGCTGACCGATCAGAATATGCGTAATCACTGTCAAGCTGAAGGCCGCGATACCCCCATAGATGCCATCGGCGGTAGCCGCGCCCATGCCAGTTACCAGGCCGGTGAGAAAGCCCTTGTGCAGACTGCGCTGAATGCAGAGGATGCCTATCGGTCCAACCACAGCGGCAATGGAGAAACCGATCAGCAGACCCCGTAGAAGAAAACTGATATCCATCTTGACTGCTCCTTTCGTTGCGCCAGCGGCCACGCGGAAAAGAGCGCCAGATCCCAGGAGCGGAAGACCCGGCGCGCAGCACACAAAAAAAGCGCCAGATCCGCGCGATCTGGCGACTCTTATTCTGCATGAAGTACTTACCTGGAAACAGAGAACAGCGAACCAGACCGTGTAACACGCTGGCTCTGCTGCTGGCGCATCCACGTCCTGCGAGGAGATGCGCTGTATGTCGTCTCATGCTTGCTCATACTCTGTCTTCCAGAAATGATATGCCATTACGATTCTCAATCCCATTGGATGATGAAGCAAGTCTAGCACATTGCAGAGAGAAAAACAATCCTCCAGGGCATCAATCCAGGGTTTCCCCATTTTCTTGAACTGCTTGCTGGCCAAGAGTCAAAAAAGATGCCTCGGTCGCATCGTGTAGAACGCGAATGAGCAGTTGCAATTCCTCGCCACTATAGCGCTGTAGGAAGCGGATAAAGCCCCTTTCCATCTGCTCGTCAAAGGCTCGATGTACCTGAAAAAGCTCTCGTCCCAGCGGGGTCAGGCGAAACAGGATCTCTTTTTTGTTCTTGGGGAGAAATTCCTGGCTGATGAGGTTACGCGCAATCAAGCGCCGCGTAATCTTCGAAATGGTGCCCCTGGGAATGCGAAACTGCTCCGAAATTGTGATGCCATTCACCGGCTCGGAACGTCCAATGGCATCAATGACGCGCAAAGTCGTAGCTGTTGAATCACGCAATAGTTCAACAATTTGCGGGCTATGACTCTGGTGAGTCAGCCATTGCCATTCCTCATTCTCTTCCAGATCGAAGCGTTCCGTCAATCTGGCCAGCAGAGCCAGGATCTGGGTTGCCAGCGGCAACGTTTCGTCGTGTTTGTCCGGGTGAGCCTTCGATGCATCGGGCATAGTCGTCTTCCTCTGGCAGTTTCGTCTTTTTCCTTCCCCATAGTATAGCAAAAATGGCGCATGAATATGTTTCCAGGAAACAATCTTGACATCGGGCCTGCGAGAGGGTAATATTGTTTCCTGGAAACAATATTACCCTCCACTTGCAGATTTGAAAGGAATGAATATGAAAGCCGCTGTACTTCACGCTTTTGGGGAGGCGCCCCGTTACGAAGAATTTCCCGATCCTGTTCCCGGACAGGATGAGATTATGGTGCAGGTGAAAGCTGTGGCCCTGGAAAACATTGATAAAGCTATGGCCAGAGGTACTCATTACGCCAGCCGCCAGTTCTTATCCGCGTTGCCGGCCATCGTCGGCACCGATGGCATAGCCATGCGCGCTGATGGTCAGCTCATCGGCTTCGGGGGGATGCGCCCGCCTTACGGCAGCATGGCTGAGCGGGCTGTCTTTCCCGGTGCATATCAGGTTCCCATTCCTGGCGGTGTGGAGGCTGCGACGGCTGCGGCTGTCCCCGGTTCCACGTTGACCTCGCTTTTCCCCTTGAAATGGGGGGCGAAGTTACAGGCGGACGAGACAGTGATTATCAATGGCGCAACGGGCTTTGCCGGGAAGCTGGCTGTTCAGGTGGCCAGGTTGCTGGGAGCGAAGCGCATCATCGGTACCGGGCGCAATGCTGCGGCGCTCCAGTCGCTTCATGCTCTTGGGGCGCATGTTGTGATTGATCTCAAGCGAGCCGATGAAGAAATTGTCGAGGCGTGCAGACGCGAAGTAGAGGGAGCGGGAAATCGGGTAATCCTGGATTTTTTGTGGGGGCATCCGACAGAATTACTACTTGAGGCGCTTACTCCGCGTGAACTCTCGTTTGCCAGAAACCGTGTGCGCCTTGTGCAGATCGGCGAAATGGCCGGGGCAAAGATCTCCCTGCCGGCGGAGTCACTGCGCACCTCTGGACTGGAAATCCTGGGGGCAGGCGCCGGCATTACTCCTGAAGCCGTGGTTGAGGGGACGCGCCAGGTGTGGGAATGGATACAGGCGGGACAATTGCAGGCTGATATTGAGCAAGTGCCGCTCAAAGATGTGGAAAGCGCCTGGCAGCGCACCGATATCCACGGCAAACGCCTGGTGATTATCCCTTAAAAAGCAAGAACGAACAGAGGAGCCAGGAGAGCGGTCGCGTCCACTTTACTGGCTCCTCTGTTCGGTCTTGCCTTTTAAGGGATAATCACCAGGCGTTT
>DASZXF010000993.1:0-4048 GCA_035546055.1 Ktedonobacteraceae bacterium | reverse complement strand
ACGGGGGTGCTGGCCAGTTCGCGGATCAGGGCGTTGAATTTCGCTGACTGCTCATCCTGGAGCTGCTGACTGCTGCGGTCCAGGATGCGGGTATCGATTCTGGCATTGACCTGGCGATAGGCGGCGCTGGTTTCAACCGGTGGCTGCTCCTCTTCGCGGCCCCAGATCGCCACCACGGGGATGCGCAGACGGGCCAGGGGCTCGTGAATGTCAGTGCTGAGATCTTTGCTGAGCAGCGAGGCGGTGGGATAAGAGCTATTCTCCTGGTGGGCGCTGCTGAAGACGTGCTCAACCAGTTGATCGGTAATCAGACCGGGATTGTGGTAGCCGCGTCGGTCGTAGTAGGTCTGGATCGCCCGGCGCGAGGTCAGCATATTATAGGTGAACTCGCCTACGATAGGCAGGCGCAGCAGCGTGCGCAGGGCTGTATTGGCCACCCCCGGCAAATGCTCTTGCAGCAGATCCAGCGGCGGCGAGACCAGAATCAGCTTTTCAAATAACTGCGGACGACGGTAGGCACCCATCGTTACATAGCCGCCGGTCAGGCCGTGTGCCACCACCAGCGCCGGCTTGCCGATGACCTCTTTCAAGAAATCTCCGATCAGATCAATATATGTCTCCGCCGTATAGCTAATCGAAGGGCGGTCGGACAGACCGAAGCCCAGCAAATCGAGAGCATAGACGCGAAACTCTTCGGCCAGCGCATCGACATTTTTCCGCCACTCAAACGAAGACGCGCCAGGTGCAAAACTATGGATCAGCACCAGCGGGCGAGCCTCGCGCGGTCCTTTCACCTGATAAAAAACATCGCCATATTTCCAGGGATAACGGCGCTCCTCGCCCGTCAATACCGTGTTCAGCTCGCCTGCCTGCGAGATCGTCAGCTTATTGATCAGCGCCATCGCGCCCAGAGTTCCGCCCAGCGCCAGGCCAGCGGTAACGATTTTTCCAGTCAGTTTCATTGTTTATGTCTCCTGCGAATCTTTTGCATACTCAGATAGGAACTTCTCCTCTTTATTATTATCATATGCCAGACAACCGAGACCCATCATGCCCATCCTCCGCTTATTCAGCGTGCCGATCAAGAGAAAAGGGCACTAAAAATACTCTATCATCGATTTCTCTCCCATAGCAAACTCCACCACCTCTTTAACCACTGGCGTGAGATAGATGGTTACATCTTCGATAGAAGAGGTTTTAAGATTAAAATTTTCTAAGAACAGCTTATTTTGAGGACGATTATCCCATGATTGTCTTGCCTGTTAAAATACGTCATGATACACTACTAATTAGGAGAAGGCCGTTGTTCCTTCCAAGCTCTGCCTGTCTGTCTGGTTGTTGTCGAGCAGGTCAGCGCCGAAGAGGGACAAGATTCAAATGACAGGAGGAGTGCCAGGGTTCTGGCCGCAAGGTGAGAGCCGGGCGCGGATTGTTTGTGGGAAAGCAAATACTTGTAATCGACGACAAGAGTGAGCTGCTCCATCTGATGCGGCGGGTACTGGAAGACGAGGAGTATCAGGTTTCGATACTCCAGGACGGGCGTGACGCTTTCGCTCAGGCCAAGGCCCAGTTGCCAGATTTGCTGATTCTTGATCTGAAATTGGGGGATATCTCTGGACAGGATGTGCTCAAACAGTTAAGGCATGACCCGGTGACAGCCGAAATCCCTGTCATTGTGTATACGGCGGCTGTGCTTGAAGCTGAGGAAGTTTCCGGGTTGGTGAGCAGCGATCCCGCGCGCTATCAGAGTGTGCGCGTGGTGCAAAAGCCTTTTGAACTGGAAGATTTGCTGGATCTGGTCGAGAATATGCTGAGCAAATCGATAAGCTAATAGCCCGCTGGTCCTGTCAGGTAGCCGGGAAGAGGGAATGTTCGTCGTTTCCTTCGTAATATGAAAGAGAGCCGAGAAGGCCGGTGGTCTTGCGGGCTCTCTCGTCTATTCTCCGGCCTGGGTCGTGAGAGTAGTAACTGTTGTTGTCTCTCTCATTTGGAAAGGATGATAATGAGGATGAAATTTACGATTGGTCTGCTGGTGGGATTCGGCCTGGGCATTGCTGCTGGTCTGCTGCTGGCTCCGCAGTCCGGTGAGGATACGCGAGCGCAGTTGAGCGAGCAGGGAATTATGCTGCGTGATCGCGGCATGGGGGTTAGCAACGATCTGCGTGCGCGCGCTAACGAGGCTCTGGGACAGGGCCGCGAGATTTATCAGCGCACCAAAGATGAGCTGAGCGGCGTCTATAGCCGCGCGAAAGGCGGCGATCTGTAAGCCGCCTCCCATGCTTTTCCAGCGAGCTAACACGGCACAGGTGCCTGAAGAGACCGGGCTTTCCCAATTGTTGCCGGTTTCTCCAGGCGCTTTTGTTCTCTCCTGGCTATCGATATGCCACCGCTGACCCGCGCTGCTAGCTTTCGTACTGCTTGAGCAGCTTTTCGACCATAGCGCCTATTTCGTGCCATATGTGATGCTGATAGTCCAGCATACGCGACTGATTCAGGTCGAACTCGCTGTTCGCCGGATCGTTTTTCGCGTTCTCTGCGAACCTGACCGAGAGCGCATGGGTTTTTTCACCCCGCGCGTGCAGGTAAGTGGCCAGCTCGTGAAGGTCTTTGAGCAGGGCCGTGTACTTCTCTTCGTTCGTAGGCATGGTGTCTTTTCCTCTAAACACTCAGGTTATCTTTTTAACGCAAGCATCTTTTCGCGCCTATTCTGCTGTTTCCGGCTTCTCTTGCGGGCGGATTTCCAGGGCGTCCGCGAAGCGGTTAAAGAAGTTGAACAGGCCGATGACGCTGGCGAGTTCCACCAGTTCGCCATCGTCGAAGTGGCTCTGCAGCTCATCCCATTGCATTTCGGTGATATCCTGCGCGCCGGTGGTCATCATTTCGGCAAAACGCAGCGCCGCCAGCTCCCGTTCGCTGAACAGGTGCTGGTGTTCATCGATGTGGTAGAGCGCGTCGAGCAACTCTTCCGTTACGCCGAACTGCTTTGCCAAAGCAGTATGCGCGTTCATTCAGTAGAAGCAGTGATTGACCTGCGAGACGCGTACTGCCAGCAACTCCTTGAGACGCGGTTCTACCGTCCCTCCGCGCATGACGGTTTCCAGCAATTGCATACTCTGCTGCATGATGTCTGGTCGGTGCCCCATGGTGCGGAAAAGCGCGCCCATGGTGGCAAAGGCCAGTCTCTCTTCGTTGGGCAGCTCGATCTTGCGAGGTGGTATTCTTGCCATATATGATCCATCCCCTCTTTATGGGAACGTGAATTTCATCGCAAATGCGTATGTACCCATCATAGTATGGAATGAAGCCGCTCGCTGTCAAGATTTAGTAAATGATCACCCTTGTTGTGTGGACCCGGGCAAAATTGTAGAGCCAGGTGACATCCGCCGTACTCATGTTGATGCAGCCATGCGAACCTTCGTAGGCGAACGTGGTCCCGTGGGGATCATAGTGAGGAAACTGGTTGTAGGGACCGTACTGGCCGCGCCACCAGCTCTGGTGGATGAAGTAGCCCTGGCTGTGATATTGCAGCGCGTAGGCCACCGGCGTAGGCGGATAGTAGCCCTCGTCTCCAGGCTGTTTGCCAGAAACGAATGTTGCGTCACTGAGTTTGCTCTGAACCCACCAGCTCCCGGGCAGACTGGCGTGACCGGGCATGCCAGTGACGACCAGAAAGGCCTTGAGCAGCTTCCCCTGCTGGTAAACGCGCATGGCCTGTTCGGCCAGGGAAATAACCACGACCTGGGCCGACTGGAGATTATTTTGCCGCAAGAGCTGAAGATCAGTCGCGTGGACCTGATCATAGGGGGTCATATCGTCAGAGTTGCTGGTGTACGCCGCGAAGTCCGCCAGCCAGCCGTTCAACTGACCGATGATGTACTGATAATCGGCGGCGGTGGTGGCGCTGGCCAGCAGCTTTTGCGTGGGATAGTAGGCAATGGCCTGGTACTCATAGCCCAGGTTGTAGGTCTTGCCATCGTAGGCATCGTAATAGGTGTGCTGCGAACTCCAGGCCGTGGCCTGCTGCCAGAGCCGCTGCTGGAGGGCGAGC
>DASZXF010000992.1:0-12275 GCA_035546055.1 Ktedonobacteraceae bacterium | reverse complement strand
GGGGTGGGGAAACGCGCCTTGCGGCGCTGGAAAAATTGAGGAGGACTGATAACAAAGACGCTGTTGACGAATGCGAGCATGAGTGGAAGTGAGCTTGGAGCCAACGCTCTTTGAAAAAGCGTTTTGTGCTCATCATACTGTGTTGTTTCTAGCTTTCGTGTCATTCGTCAACAGCGTCCAAAAAGAGGGGGGCGGGGCGCAACAAGCGCTTGAGGCCGCCTCAGAAAAGTTGGGGAGGACTCATGAAGGCAGTCCGCTTGCGGACTGCAAGGGGTGAGGCGGGAAATGATGGAGAGAAATCCGAGCATAAAGGCTTGCTCGGTACAAATTCTGGAATTGTCGGCACAGAGAATTTTTTGCAGGTTTTCCCTTGACCAGGGGGACCAAACTGGAGTATTCTAATTTCTATACTGTCGGCACTACTCAATGTTGAGATCGAGAAAGGACTTCGGGCATGTCTGAAAAAATGGTTTCTCCTGATCTTTTTCGTCCGCCTGTTACCTTCCCTGACGTATCCTATGATCAGCTTTTGCGCATGGCCGCGTATCGTGTACCAGAACGTACCGCGATTATTTACCACGACATGTATTTTACGTATCGCGAAGTTGTCGGCATGGTCAACTGCATCGCCAACGGTCTGCACAACCTGGGGTTGCGCAAAGGCGAAAAAGTTTGCCTGCTGATGACCAATCGACCAGAGTACACTGTCTCATTTTTTGCCGCTGCCAGCCTGGGCGTCGTGGTCAGCCCCATGAATCCTTCGTACAAGGATCGCGAGATTGGCTATCAGCTTGAGAATTCCGAGGCCAGCGCGATTATCATCCAGCGCGAACTGCTGCCTTTGCTGCAACTGGTGCTGGCGCAGAAAAAGCTGCCCCATCTGAAGCATGTGATCGTCACCGGGGCGCAGGCTCCCGAAGGGATGCCAGAGGCTATTCCGTGGAGCAAACTCATGCGCGAATCGTCGCCAGAGGCGCCTCCCAGAGTCGAGATTAGCGGCGATGATCTGCTGGCGTTGCCCTATTCTTCGGGCACGACGGGCTTGCCCAAGGGCGTGATGCTGACCCATCGCAATCTGGTTTCCAACAATTTGCAATTCACGACTGCTCTCCAGACCGACTTTACCGACGTGGCGCTGCTGTTCCTGCCTTTCTACCACATCTATGGCGTGATGCTGACCGGCAGTTTCCTGGCCTGTGGCGCAACCCAGGTCATGATGGAGCGTTTCGATCCCGTTCAGTCGCTGGAATTGTGCGAGAAGTATGGCGTGACCTATTATTTTGCCGTTCCTCCCATTATTGTCGCCCTGGCCAACGCGCCTTTTGATCTCAGCAAGTTGAAAACGGTGAAATACGTCTTCTCCGGCGCAGCTCCCCTGCCACTGGACCCCGCGCGCCGCCTGATGGAAAAGACCGGCTTACAGGTCGTGCAGGGCTACGGTCTGACCGAAAGCTCGCCGCTGACCCACTCGCAGCCCAAAGATCCCGCTCATGTGCGTCCCAGCAGCGTAGGTCTGCCCACCCACAATACCGAGCAGAAGGTGGTGGACATCGAAACCGGCGAGCGCGAACTGCCGCCTGGCGAGGACGGCGAAATCCTCGTGCGCGGTCCCCAGATCATGCAGGGCTACTGGAAAGCCCCGGAAGACACCGCCAGAACGCTGCGCAACGGCTGGCTGCATACCGGCGATATCGGCCACATCGATGATGATGGATTTTTGTATATCGTTGATCGCAAGAAGGAGATGATCAAGTACAAAGGGTTCGGCATTGCCCCCGCCGAAATCGAAGCGCTGCTCATGGAGCATCCTGCTGTGATGGACTCCGCCGTGATCGGCGTGCCCGATGCCGAGTCGGGAGAGGCGCCCAAAGGCTTCGTCGTGCTGCGCGCCGGGCAGAGCGCCACGCCTGAGGAGATTATCGCTTTCGCCAATGGCAAGCTGGCGGGGTATAAGAAGGTCCATTACATCGAGATCGTGCAGGCCATTCCCAAGAACGCCTCCGGGAAAATCCTGCGGCGCGAACTGAAAGAGCAGGAGCGCGCTCGCCAGGCCGGTCAATAGTCAGAGGCAAAAGTGCGTAAGGTACTCGTATGGTACCTTGCGCACTTTTTTTAAGGAAGAAAAACAAACTTAGCGGGCGCAGGCCAGCACATCGGCCAGCAGTCCCTGCGCGGTGGCAATGGCGCCGGCGCCGGGACCGCTGATCGTCACTTCTGAGAGCGTATCGGCCTGAATCGCCAGGGCATTGGTCGCGCCTTCCACGCGGGCCAGGGGATCTTCGAGAGGTAAAGCCTGCGGGGAGACGCTGGCCTCCAGTTGCTCGCCGTTGCGGCGGATCGAAGCGATCAGTTTGATGCGTTTGCCCTCGCTGGCGGCCTGGCGCACGTCATCGACGCTCACGCCGGTAATGCCCTGGAGCGCTACCTGTTCCTGCTTGAGTGGATGATTAAAGACCAGCGCGGCCAGAATCAGCGTCTTGGCCAGGGCATCGTAGCCCTCGACATCGGCGGTCGGATCAGTTTCAGCGTAGCCCAGTGCCTGCGCCTCGGCCAGCACCTCGGCATAGGAGCGTCCGCCGGCCATGGCTGTGAGGATATAATTGGTCGTGCCATTGAGGATGCCGCGTACCGCCTGGATACTGGCTCCGGCCATGCCTTCCAGAATCGTGCTGATAACCGGCGTCCCGGCCATGACGCTGGACTCCATGCGCAACTGTACTCCCTGCTGGCGGGCCAGCGCGAGCAGTTCCACTCCGGCCAGCGCGCCCGGTCCCTTATTGGCTGAAACCACATGCGCGCCCAGGCGCAGAGCCGTGACAATGTGACTCAGAGCCGGCTCCGCGTCCCGCAGATTGGTCGAAGTGGCCTCGACCAGCACATTCGCCCCGGTCTCCTGCAAGCCCTCCAGAATGGTTGGCCAGTGGCGTGCGCGCTCATAATCGGTCAGCGGGCGCTTGTTCGTGCCCAACTCCAGCAATGTCGGAATGTCCAGCCCATCCTCGCGATAAATAAAGCCGTGGCGCGCATTGCCTACGCCCACCAGGCGCGCATCGATATCGTACATCTGGCGCAGATCTTCCTGCTTCCTGTGCAGCAATTCCAGAAAGCCCTGTCCCACCACCCCGAAGCCTGCCACAGATAGCCGCAATGATTTCATACAGTTGGTATTCCTTTTCTTCTTCTAAAGGCGAGCCAGCCGCTCCATTTCCACCTTGCGCGGCTCGCAGCGCAATACTCTCCATCCCTCCATTAAAACATGGCTGGTCAACCATGCGTGAGCAATATGGATGAGTAGACAGCCCTTTTTTCTCAAAAAACGCCTTGACGGTCCTCCTGCTATCCTCTACAATAGCGAGAGCAACCGCCTGGGCAGGACTTTCACGACTCAAGGAGCGAGATCATGGCCGGCCAATCCACTCACCAGCGCGTCGGACTCTCTTATTTTGTTGACTTCTACAGCGGCTTACGCAAGCGGGAGATGGCTTCGGCCTATTTTCGTCATGGCTGGCTGCTTTTGCGTCAGGCCAACTATGGCGAAGCAGTGGACTATTTTACCGGCGCCATTGATACATATCCCGGTCAATTCCGCTATTACCTCGGTCGCGGCAAAGCCTATCGCGCCTTACAGAAGTATGAGCAGGCGCACGCGGATTTTGCCTCGGCGATCTTACTTCAGCCCACGCACGAGGAAGCGTACCTGGAGCAGATGACCACCTATTCTTTGCAGAAAGAGCCTCGCAAAATGGTTGAAGTGGCTACGCAAGCCCTGACCTTCAGGCCCGCCAGCGCGACCATGCTGACCAGGCGCGCGGCTGCCCTGTTCCTTTTGCGCGAAATGACCGCCGCTCACGCTGATCTTGAGCAGGCTCTCAAGCTGCGCCCCAAAAATGCCTATGCCCATGTTTTGCTTGGCCAGATCTTTGCCCTGGGGCGAGATCTCCCTCGCGCGTTTCAGCACTATGAGCAGGCTATTCGCATCAGACCGCATTACCTGGACGCTTATTTCCAGATGGGCCGCCTCTACGCTGAACACAATGACGCAGCCAATTTTGGCGCAACATATCAGCGTGCGCTGAAAATCACCATGAAGGATACATTGGCTCATCGGCGCGTCTGGCTCGATTTTGGCAGCGCTTATATGAGTCTCAAGCAATACGCTGATGCCATCACCTGTTATACTCAGGCTATTCGCCTCAATTCCTATGAGGCTGGCGCTTATCTGGTGCGTGCAGGAGCTTATCAGCTATTAAAGCAGTACGAGCAAGCTCTCGTCGATTGCAATCGGGCGGTTGCATTGAGTCCGAAGTTCAGTCTGGCTTATAGAGGCCGAGGTGGGGTTTACTGTGAACTCAAGCTTTATGAGCAAGCCCTTGAGGACTATCAACGGGCTATTGAGCTTGATCCTGCCAACACCAATACATACAACTGTCGTGGATTTGTTTATCTGAAAATGAAGCGCTATCCGCAAGCCCTGGCAGATTATCAGAAGTCGCTTGAAATCAATCCTGCGCAGACGGATGCCTACAATAGTCGCGGTGTCGTATATTACGAGATGAAAGAATATGAGCGGGCTTTTGATGACTATCAGAGGGCAATTGAACTGGACTCCGCTGGATACAGACCTTACGTAAATCGCGGATTGATCTATTTTGCTCGTCGAGAATACGAGCAGGCTTTGCTCGACATTCGCCATGCCATTGAACTTGATCCTACCAGCGCCGTTGCCCATGGAGATCTTGGGGCGATCTATTACGCGCAGGGGGATACTGATGCCGCGCTGGTCGAGTTTGAGCAGGCCATCGCCCTTGATGGGCAACTGGTCGAGAACTCTTTGTTGCGCGCCTGGATCTATGCCGAGCGCGGTAAGTATCGGGAAGCATTGGCAGACTGCGCCCATGTACTCAGCCTGGGCATCGATATCGAAATGGTCTATGCCTATCGCGCGCGCGTCTTCTATTTGCAGGGCGCGGATGAGCAGGCGCTGGCCGATTGTGCGCGAGCGCTGACCGCCGATGAGAGCAACGCCATTGCTTATGGCGTGCGTGGACTGCTCGCGTACAAACGGCAGGATTACGCGAGCGCCCTGGCCTATTTTACAAAAGCACGCGACCTGGGGCATAATGTATTCTGGCTGGACGAGGAATATCGTGAGACATATACTAAAAGAGAGCATTCCATGGAATAACACTGGTATGAAGGAAACAAGCATGACGGGACAGCCGGGCAAACAGTTCAATTTTCTCCATCTCACGCGGCATATCAGGCGCTTTCGCAAGAATGATCGTGCCTATCGCCAGAGCCGGGAGGGGCGAGCCTATTTCCAGCAGGGGCAGTATTTGCGCGCCCTGAACTATTTTGACCAGGCTCTGGCTATCGCGCCAGATTATGCCGACGCCTATATCGGACGCGGGCGCACCTACTATGCTTTGCGGCAATATGAGCAGGCGCGCACCGATTTAGCGCACGCGCTGCGTCTCGATTCCAGAGCTTACGAGGCTCATTTCTGGCTCGGTCAGACTCTCTATATCCTCAAAGAGCACCAGGAAGCCCTGGCTGCTTACGGCAAAGCCCTGCATCTGCGTCCCGGCAGGGCCGAGGTGTATAACAGTCGTGGTCAGTTGTACGCTCATCTCCAGGAGCGCGAGCAGGCGCTGGCCGATTTTGATCGCGCGATCAAGCTGGCGCCTCAGTCCGCCCTGGCTCACACCAATCGCGGTCTGCTCTACATCGAATTGAAGCAATATAAAAAGGCGCTGCGAGATTTTCGCCTGGCGCTGGGTCTGGACGCCAGGCAGAGGCGTGCCTATGTGGGCAGTGGGCAGGCCTTTTTTGGTTTGAGAGAGTACGAACGCGCGCTGGAATTTTATCAGCAAGCCTTGCAAATCGCGCCCAGTTTTCAGGTGTATAATAACCTGGGTGTGACCTTTGATGCGCTTGGCAAGCGCAAAGAGGCCATTGAGATGTACACCAGCGCCATTGAACTCGATGCCACCAACTGGATACCCTACAATAATCGCGGCTGGTCCCACTATGCTTTGCGGGACACCGCCGCCGCGCTGGCCGAGTTCGAGCGAGCCGTTGCTCTCAGTCCCCAGGAAGCCTATGATGCCTATCTCAATCGTGCCTGGATCTACGCCGAACGTGGTCAGTACGCCAGCGCGCTTGAAGAATGCAATCATGTCCTGCTCTGGGGCATCAAAGACGCCCTGGCCTACGCCCACCGCGCCCGCGTCTACTGCTGGCAGGGCGATTACGAACTGGCCCTGGCCGATTGCGCGCAGGCTCTGCACCTCGATCCCGACTCCTGCGAAGGGCACGGTGTACGCGGTCTCGTTCTCCATCAGCAAAAGCAGTACCAGGAAGCCCTGACCTCCTTCGAGAAAGCCCGCACCCTCGGCCACGACCTCTTCTGGCTGGACGAAGCAGAGAAGGCCGCCAGAGACGCGTTAAAAACCGGGCCATCGTCATAACCCTCTTTGTGCTGACACGTGCATGAGATGCCTTCTATATGAAATGAACTGAGCGCCTTTCCAGAGGTCTGCTGGCCGGAGCCTCCAGGCTTAGCGAGGAAAAAGGGCGGTGCCTTGAAGCGCGCTGGAGACGCCGAGGGCGATGGTGGCCAGGGCGAAGGAGCAGCCGAGGATGACCATCCATTTGCGTCTGGGAGCACGCCAGGCCAGGATAGAGCAGGTAAAGCCGGACAGGGCCAGCAGATCGCCGAGGTAGGGGATGAGCCAGAGGAGCAGAGCGGCCAGGCTCAAGAGCAAGCCGGCCAGGGCCAGACCTTTGCCTCGCCAGGCAGGGCGCGCGGAGGCCAGCAGGGAAGAGGGAGGCGGATAGAGATAGGCAGGAGAGCGCATGACGGGAGAGGCGGAGGCGACTCCAGCGCTCTCATCGGCCAGGAAGTCAAAAGTGGGTGTCCGTGTCACAGATCCCTCAGCTGCTCCATAGGGCGGAAATTGCTGGGGAAGGCCTTCTGGTTGTGATGAATTATGCATGTTTCTCTGTTTCTCTTTTTGTGTCTTAAAATCTGAATGTATTCAGGATATACGGCCTGCGGTCAATAGTCAAGCGCCTCCAGCCTCTCAGCAAGGTCTTACTCATCCTTTATTGTTTATAATAACGCCGGCGCTGGTGCAATATGCACAGATTCACATAGCAAAAGAGGAGCGCGAGCCTGGATTCGCCCGCTTTGGGCGCGTTTGAACTGGCTCAAGCGGCCTGAGAGCTTGCATGGTGAGCGGGCGAAGGCACGAAAGCCCTGAGCGGTTTGTGCAAAATGCCCTTGACAGCGCCGCGAGTTCTCCTGTATACTTTCCTATAACAACAAGCACATTACAACTAAATACCGATTAGAAGATATGTACATATCTGCTCTCATCAAGATGGGTGGAGGGACCGGCCCTGCGAAACCCGACAACCCCCCTCGCAGTGTTGCGAGAAAGGGTGCCAATTCCGGCGGAACTAGTCTAGTTGCCGCGAGATGAGGGGAAGAAGCAACGTTGCTGCAACCCCTGAGAGCCAGGGGTTTTTTGTTACCCCCGAAATAAAAGCAAGATCAGGCAAAAAGTGAGTGATAGTCCTTTTTGCGCGGAAGAGAGAAGACGTTGTAGAGGACGAGTAGACGCCCGGAGTGATTACAGAGAACTGGTGGGGCTGAGAAACCAGTATTGCAAGCGCGTTGAAAATGACCTCGAAGTCGCAGGTTGAAGGGTCCAGATGGATCTGTAGGCCGCGCCGGCTGGCCCCGTTACTGGCCAGAGTGTGACTATGAAAGTGCTTTTGGACAAGGCAAGAGCAAAAGCAAGCCAGACACACGCAAAGGCTGGCGCTGTGAGGCGCTGGCAAATCAGGGTGGTACCGCGAAGCCGTTTAACCCCTCGCCCCTGTGTGGGAGAGGGTTTTTTTGTTCTCATTTTCTGCCAGAGAATAACCGGCACGAAAGGACTTTAGCGATGGTGATATGCATGAAGGATGAAGTTGTGACGTTCACACGAATAACCCCTGTCAGCATACCATACATGGCAGGGAGCTGGACATTTGATGCATTGCCACTGCAACTCGGCGGCTCGTTCGGACCTGTTACCCTGGCCTATGAGACCTGGGGTACGCTCAATAGCGCGGGAGATAATGCTATTCTGCTGACGCACGCGCTGACGGGCAATGCGCACGCTCATGATCCTGAGCGTCCTGATGATCCGCGTGCGGCCTGGTGGAATCCGTTGATCGGACCCGGCAAGCCTTTCGATACCGAACGCTACTTTATCATCTGCTCGAATGTGCTGGGAGGCTGTTATGGCAGTTCTGGACCCTCCTCGCTCGATCCGACGACGGGCCGTCCCTATGGTCTGAACTTTCCACTGGTGACGATCCGCGATATGGTCAAAGCGCAGCGGCGGCTGATCGAGTACCTGGGCGTGCGCGAGCTGGCGATGGTGGCTGGCGGTTCCGTGGGTGGACAACAGGCGCTGGAATGGGCTGTGACTTACCCGGAACTGGTGCGCAAGGTGGTGGTGGTGGCCGCGACGGCGGCGCTGACCGCGCAGGCGGTGGCCTTTAACGAAGTTGAGCGCCAGGCGATTATGGCCGATCCGCGCTGGCGCGGCGGCAATTATCTGCCAGGTCAGGGACCGGATACCGGCCTGGCTATCGCGCGCATGCTGGCCATGATTACCTATCAGAGCGAAGAAGGCATGGAGGAACGTTTCGCGCGCCGTCCGGCCACGCGCCAGGACAGCAGCGCTCCGAGCGGCTACACGACCTTTGGCGGTTCGTTCGATGTGGAGAGCTATCTGTATCACCAGGGCGAGTCGCTGGTGCGGCGCTTCGACGCCAATAGCTATCTCTACCTGAGCCGGGCTATGGATCTCTACGATGTGAGCGCGGGCTATGCCTCGCTGGAAGCTGCCCTGAGCCGCATTCAGAGCCAGGCTCTGTTTATCGGCATTCGCTCAGATTTTCTCTTTCCGGCGGCGCGCGTGCGTCTGCTGGCCGAGCAGGTCCGCCAGGTGGGCGGGCACGCAACCTATCTTGAACTCGATTCGCCACACGGCCACGACGCTTTCCTGAAAGAATGGGAGCAGATGACCGAGGCATTATATACCATTCTGGGCTGATGCCCGGTATGGCAGCTTGCTTGCCTGCGCAAGACGCGGCATGACCACCTGCTTCAGAGCACGTGCGGTGATGCGCAGGTAAACCGGGAGCAAGCCAGCAGTCAGCTTTATCGTTTAGGGGATTAGAGGAGTTTTCACCAATGGCCTTGAACAGTAACCGGCAATACGGTTTTGAGACCCTTTCATTACACGCGGGTCAGGAGACAGCGGACAGCGCCACGAATTCACGCGCGGTGCCGATCTACCAGACCAGCTCTTATGTCTTTGACAGCCCGGAGCACGCGGCGGATCTCTTCGCGCTCAAACAGTTCGGCAATATTTACACGCGCATTATGAATCCGACCCAGGACGCCTTTGAGCGGCGCGTGGCGGCGCTGGAGGGCGGCGTAGGCGCGCTGGCCACGGCGTCGGGCCAGTCGGCGGAAACCTTCGCCATTCTCAATATCGCGGGCGCGGGCGATGAGATTGTCTCCTCGGCCAGCCTCTACGGCGGTACCTATAATCTCTTCCACTATACCCTGAGCAAGCTGGGCATTACGACCCATTTTGTCGATAGCCGCGAGCCTGAGAACTTCCGCGCGGCCATCAACGACAGGACGAAAGCCATTTACGCGGAAGTGCTGGGCAATCCGCGCCTGGACACGCTGGATATCGAGGCGGTGGCCGCGATTGCCCATGAGTACGGTCTGCCGCTGATCGTGGACAACACGCTGGCCACGCCGTACCTGGTGCAGCCATTCAAGCACGGAGCGGATATCGTCCTGCACTCGGCGACCAAGTTTATCGGCGGACATGGTACCTCGATTGGCGGCGTGATCGTCGATGGTGGCAAGTTCGACTGGGCGGCCAGCGGACGCTTCCCCGGCCTGGTCGAGCCTGATCCCTCCTATCATGGCGTCAGCTACACGGCGGCGCTGGGTCCGCTGGCCTATATCATCAAGGCCCGCGTGCAGTTGTTGCGCGATATCGGCGCCGCGACCACGCCTTTCAACTCCTGGCTGTTCCTGCAAGGACTGGAGACGCTGCCCCTGCGCATGGAGCGCCACAGCGAAAATGCTCTGCGCGTGGCGCGTTTCCTCGAAACTCATCCGGCAGTTGACTGGGTGAGTTATCCTGGTCTGGAGAGCCATCCGCAGCACGCTCTCGCCAGAAAATACTTTACACATGGCTACGGGGCGATCCTGGGCTTCGGCATCAAGGGTGGCCTGGAGGCTGGCAAGCAGTTGATCCGCCATGTTGAGCTTTTCTCTCACCTGGCCAACGTGGGCGACGCCAAGTCGCTGATCATCCATCCCGCCAGCACCACGCATTCGCAGTTGACGCCCGAGGAGCAGGCTGAAACCGGCGTGACACCCGATTTCATTCGCCTTTCCATTGGTCTGGAAACCGTCGATGACCTTATCGACGACCTGGACCAGGGTTTGCGAGCTGCCACCGGCAACTAGGTGCGGTCAGCGCGCAGGAGACACGCGGGGGACGTTGCTCCCTTTCCCGGCAGCCATTGTGCGCAGGAGGGCGTCACCCGCATCTGAAAAAGCCTTCTTCTTCTTTTTGCTGATACATTTTTAACACACTGGAGTTAGCTTCTATGGAACGTAGCGTTAGCGTTCTCAAATTTGGGGGAACGTCGGTCGGTAGTGGCGAACGGATTCGCCAGGTTGCACAAATCGTAGCGCGTCAAGCCCAGCAGTTCGAGGAGGATTTTCCCGCCGTGGTCGTTTCAGCCATGGCGGGGGTGACTGATCAATTGCTGCGCATTACGCGTTCGATTACCACCGGCGAGTTCGAGACTGGCGCGCGCGAAGTGGAGGCTCTCAAGGCCAAACATCGCGCGGCTGCCGAAGTAGTCACGGACTCGCCCGCAGAGCGCGCGCGGCTTTGGGAGACGCTGGAGGAGGCCTTTGCCCGCTTCGAGCAGGATGTCGAGCGTTTGCGGGCTGCCGGCAGCGATCCCGACGTGGTGCCCCTGCGCACCGCCGGCGTAGCAGCCTGGGGCGAACGCCTCTCGGTGCTCCTGGTCGCGTCAGCTGTGCGTACCTGTGGTATCGAGGCCGAGGCAGTGCGCGATGAGGTTATCGTCATCGAAGCGCCGCGCAGCGAAATTCCCTATGTGCCCGGCACAGTCATCGGCGCTGATCCGCTGGCCGACGACACCCGCGCCAACGCCGCTCGCCTGGTCGTGCCTCTGTTGGAGCGAGGCGTCGTGCCGGTGATGGCCGGTTTTATCGGGCGTACCGAGGATGGTATCGTGGCCACCCTGGGCCGCAATGGCTCGGATTATTCCGCCGCCGTCATCGGGGCTGCCATCGACTGTGTGCAGGTGGAAATCTATACCGACGTGGACGGCGTGTTGACCGCTGATCCGCGCGTAGTGCCGAATGCGCGCCTGCTGCCGCATCTTTCCTACGCCGAAGCGGCGCAACTCTCCTGGTTTGGCGCCAAGGTGCTGCATCCACGCACGCTTATACCGCTGGCCACGCGCAACGTGCCGGTGCGGGTGCGCAATACCTTCCACCCGCACAATCGGGGTACGATTGTGGGACCGGTGCTTGACGCGCAGCGCAGCGCGGCCACGGCCATTACGGTGCGCCGTCAACTCGCGCTGATTACTGTCGAAAGCCGCCATCTCTTCGGCGCCTCGGAGAATGTCGGGCCGATCTTCGCCCTGGCCGCGCGCGCGGGCATTACGCCGGTCGCGGTCTGCTCCTCATCGGGTCATCACCTGTCCTTCGTAGTCGAGGAAAAAATGGCCGATTCAGTTGTGCAGTTGCTTGCTCATGATCTGGAGAACTGGAAAGTCAGCAGTCGCAAAGGGCTGGCCGCTTGCGCCTGTATCGGCTCAGGCTTTACCGGTAGCCCCATGAGTCCGGCGCGCGCGGCCACGGCCCTCGCTCGCGAGCGCATCCCTGTCATCACACAGGGCGCTTCCGACCTGGGCATTATCCTGATTATCGAGGACCGCGACAGCGAACGCGCCCTGCGCTCCCTGCACCGCGATCTGGTCGCGCCGGTCATTCCGCTGGTTCGCCATCACACCCAGGAGAAATTGCGCGAGGTTGTCCACTAGGATAGCGGGCAAGCCTGCTCATTCCGCTCTGCTCGCGCCTGCGGCGCTCGATCATGAGTGAGTTGTGGGTGGGGGGGGGGGGGGGGGGGGGG
>DASZXF010000991.1:0-4503 GCA_035546055.1 Ktedonobacteraceae bacterium | reverse complement strand
TTACATGATCGCGGCATGATTCATTTCCACCTCAAGCACTATTCGCGCGCTATCCATGATCTGAGCACATATATCGAACTGGCGCCCCAGACCGAAGATGTGGAAGAAGTGCGCCAGCAGATCAAAGTCATTCGCCATTTGATGGCCATGATGAACTAGCCAAACAGGCGGTCGATGGGCGGAGGCTCGATGCGAGTGCGTCTCACGCCCGGCGGCCTGGGCGGCGTTCTGGGAAGTGCCCCTTGCTGACTGCGCTCGCGCAGACGCTCCAGAACTAATTCGCGTCCCCTGGCTCTGGCGGACATTTTTTTATGCGCTCGCCGGGGCGGACGTTTGAGCCGGCAGGAACAGAACCGCCAGAGGCTTTGCCAGAAACGGCGCAGCATCGCCTGCCACTCTTCATACCCTGGTCTGCCGGCTGGCTTCCTGTTCGCGGGAACAGGAGCCAGCGCCGGTGCGGCAAAGGCAGGTTTGAGCAAGGAAGGCACAGGCACGGTCGGCACATCAGCCAGGTAGAAAGGCTGCGGCGCGCACAGGCTAGACAGCGCGATAGTTGGCTGATCCTCCACGGAAGGAAGTTGCGCGCTCGCTTTACGCAGGGGCGAACGCTCGGGCACAAAGGCGTCACAGTACCACGTCGAGAGATCAGCAAAGCCAGAGGGCTGACGCTCCCCCTGCTGACCCGCTCTGCCGCTCGCCCCGTCAGACCTTCCCGGCGCCGGTCGACTGTCGGCCCTGCCGCTCTGACTACTCGTCTGGTACCGCACCTCTTCCACGTCCGCGAAATACGCGGCCCGCTGGCGATTGATGCGCTGAAATAGCCCGTACCTGCGCATGTCCAGGACTGGCGATAATTCCCGCAACATGCTCTCATCCAGTTCTTCCCAGGTCTCGTCCTCGTCCGCTTGCCTTCCCATCCCTTCCTCACGATCTCTTCCCAGGCGCGGCTCTGCTGTTCAGAGCCGCGCATCCTCACGCATCGGCGCCACGCAACGCGCGGCGTCCTCTATGCCATCTCCCAGCGCCATATAGCGCAGACCAGCTTCCTCAACCTGCACCCGCGCCAGAGCATTACGACCATCCAGCAGCACACGACAACGGGCAAAGCGCCGGAAATCAAAGCCCTGGTATGCCCTGTGCGCAGTCTGGAGAATAATGGCATCTATCTCAGGCTCACGTCCCGGAGGAAGAGGCTGAAAACCCAGCGCGTGCAGTTCAGCCGGACCATAGAGCGGATCGTCGACATAGACCGTCGCGCCTCGCCGCCAGAGAGCCGCCTGCAAGAGGTAGGTGCTGGAAAAAGCCGTTTCGCGCACATCGGCCCGGTAGGCCGCGCCCAGCAGCAACACCGAACGATGCCAGAGCGAACCCGCCGCCGCCTCAATGCGCTGCACCGCGTACTCGGCCATGCCATCGTTAATCTGGCGAGCCTTGTGCGCCAGTTCCAGGTGTTGTCCACTGTTCTGCCCGTCCGCAGCCTCTCCTACCGGCGGCTCATTGAACAGCAAATACGGATAGACCGGCAGGGCGTGACCGCCCGCACCCACGCCGGGCTGGTGAATATGCACAAACTGCCGGGTATTGGCGGCAGCAATCGCCGCCTGCACATTCAGGCCGTGTTCGTCAGCATAGCAGGCAAACTCATTGGCCAGGGCGACATTGACATCGCGATAGGTCGTCTCAATCAGTTTGACAAATTCGGCCTCGGTAGGCGAGGCCAGGCAAATAACCTCGGTGGGCAAAATCGAGCGATAGAAGGCCATGGCCGCCTGCTCGCTCCTGGCATCGATGCCGCCCACAATTTTGGGAAAGGAACGCAAATCGCGCAAAACCTGTCCCGGTGAAACGCGCGCCGGGCTGGAAGCCAGGTAAAAGCCCCGCGTTGCATCCATACCGGAAGCGTGCTCAAGCTTGCCACGCAAGCGTCCCGCCGTCGTCCCCACCGGCAGAGCAGTCTCATAGCTGACCAGCGTACCCGGCTGGAGCGCGTGCCCTATCGTCTCCGTGGCCGCGTCCAGGTTATGAAAACTAATACGATGATTCTCATCCGTTTGCAGGGGAACCGTGACAATCACCACGTTGGCCCGCGCCACTGCTTCAGCCGTATTGAGCGTGGCCGCCAGCAAACCGCGTTCCACCAGGGCCGGCAACTCGCTCTCCAGGTTCGCCTCTTCATGCAAAGGCGCCCGGCCACTGTTGACCGCTTCCACCACGCGGGGCTTGACATCGCATCCCACAACTCGCCAGCCGCGCGCCGCACATTGCAAGGCCAGGGGCAAGCCAACCCGCCCCAGACCAATCACTACGACCACTCCCGGCACCGCCGGCACACGAATGGTCTCCGCCTCCACCACATCACTCCACATCCTCAACCCTCGTTTCCCCATCCACAAAAATGAGTTTCTTTTCCATGTTCAGTTAGAAACGACGTATGGTTACGATTACCTCTTCACAGTATATGTGAGCACTCAAGCCATAGCTTTTGATTTTTTAAATCCACCCATCATTGATTATTCACCTGCCGGCGCGGGCAGAGAAAATCTATCTCCTTTCTCGCAAACCCGGACGTGATTACAGCAAGGGGCGTTTCCAACGAAGAAAGGGAGGAGATAATCATGACAACCTGGAAGCAGGAAAATGTGCGCTCACACATGCGGGTCTACGCCTCAAATGGGGAGCATGTCGGCCACGTCGCAGCGACCTACGAGGACTCATTTCTGGTCCACAAAGGCTACTTCTTTCCCGCTGATCGTTACCTGCCCTATAACCTGATCAGGAGTATTGAAGAAGATCAGCTCAGGCTCTCGCTGAGTCCAGAAGAGCTCGCGGAGACTCGCTGGAGCAAACGACCTGACTACGAGCATCACCTGGGAGATCCGATGCAGTTGTTCTACGATGAAGGACATGGCATTCCCGATCCTTTCGCGCGCAATTCCGGCGCTGAAAGCGGTCCCGAGCAGCCCACGCCGCCCTGATTCGCCGGGCCGCGACAGCCGGAGCAGCGGCGCCTGATTATCCCTGTATACAAGCGGGCAGACAAACACCTGAAAGATACGGTTAGAACCTGAGAGTATTTACGGTAATCACCTGATACTCCTCAAAGGCCAGTTTCCTTAAAATAGAGTCAGATAAACACACAGGTGAAAATTACAGTCTATGTTCGGCGCAGACATGCTTGGAGCTTGAAAAAAGTCTGTCGGCGCTGACCACGAGGCCACACGGAGGGGTAGCCGGCAAGCTGATTTTTGCCGGAAAGTTTTCCCGAAGGGAGCGTGGATTTTATGGCAGTCGTTCATCCAACGCGGGAAGCGTACAGCCGCAATATTGACGAGCTATTCGCTCCCCACTCTGGATCGTCAACCTCGGTTGTTAGCCGGGAAGCCGATCTGACGGTGGACCTGGAGAGGCTGTTTACGGCGACACCAACCAGGCGCAACACCGAACCGCTGGCAGAGCCAGAGAACGACCTCGATGAGGCCAATGAACCCGACCTTTTCCTCGATGAGAGTGAGGAGGAAGAGGCCAACGACAATCAAGATGATGTACCCACCCACAGACGCGGCAAAGCCAGGGCCGCGCGTCTGGCTCAAGGCTCTGAGGATGCTTTTCAGAGCTATTTGCGCGATATCCGGGGTCTGGGTCTGCTCACCCATGCCGAAGAGGTTGAGCTGGCCCAACAGGCCGCTGCGGGCAGCGAGTGGGCGCGCCGCAGGCTGATTGAGTGCAACTTGCGCCTGGTCATCTCCATCGCCCGCCGCTATACCAGCACCGGGGTGCCTCTGATCGATCTGATTCAGGAGGGCAACCTGGGTTTGATGCGCGCGGCTGAGAAGTTCGATTATCAGCGTGGCTGCCATTTCGGCACCTATGCGACATGGTGGATTCGCCAGGCGGTGAGCAGAGCAGCCGGCGAGCATTCACGCCTGATCCATCTGCCGGAACACGTGGCGACACGCCTGCGCAAGGTGCGCAGGGTGGCTGCACAGCTCTCCCAGGAAAACGGACTGGACCCGCTGCCCGAGCAGATCGCCCAGGCCTGCGATATGGCGCTGGAAGAAGTGGCGGACCTGCTGGGCATTATCGAGCAGCCGGTTTCCCTGGATGCTCCAGTTGACGACGAGGCCCGCTATTCGCTGGCCGATACGCTGGAAGATAGCGCCGCGCTGGCCCCGGCGGAGACGGCCTCCCAGCATCTGCTGGGCGAGGAACTCCATCGCGCCCTGGCTGTGCTGACGCCCCGCGAACGCTCGGTAATCACCCTGCGCTATGGTATCGGCGATGGCCGCAGCCGCACGCTGCTGGAAGTTGGCAAAGAACTGGGCATTTCGCGCGAGCGCGTGCGCCAGCTAGAGGTGGTGGCCTTGATGAAACTGCGCGCGCTCAGCGGCAACGCCGCGCTGAAAGAGTGCGTCTGAGCACGTTTCACCCTGATTTTTAGCAATCAATCTCGTTCCACCTCATACGAGCAGGAAGATCGGCCAGCAGAGCGAAGGTGTTCGCTCT
>DASZXF010000990.1:0-3121 GCA_035546055.1 Ktedonobacteraceae bacterium | reverse complement strand
CGGCGTAAGAAGGCTGTATCCAGCGTTTCCTTCATATTGGTGGTCAGGATAGTGAGGCCGCGATATGCTTCCATGCGTTGCAGCAGATAACTGACTTCAATATTCGCATAGCGGTCGTGGCTACTTTTGACCTCGCTGCGTTTGCCGAAGAGGGCGTCAGCCTCGTCGAAGAGCAGGATGACCCCGCTGCCTTCGGCGGCGTCAAAAATGAGACGCAGATTTTTCTCGGTTTCACCGATGTATTTGCTGATAACTGCGCTCAAATCAATATGATAGAGTTCAAGGTGTAATTCATTCGCGAGAACTTCGGCAGCCATCGTTTTGCCAACGCCGCTGGCGCCAGCGAAGAGAGCGCTGATGCCCAGGCCGCGCGTGCCCGGACCGCCGAAGCCCCAGTCTTCGTAGACCTGAGTGCGATGGCGAACATGCATGGCGATATCGCGCAGGATAGTCTGCTGCGCATCAGCCAGAACCAGCTTCTGCCAGGTAGCGGCTGGTGGGATGCGCCTGGCGAGGTTATCCAGTTCAGGGGTTGCCTGGACCCGGCAGGTTTCCCAGAGGGCCGCGCCCAGCTTTTCCGGGGAGGGTGTTGCCTCGCCAGCGGTCGCGGCCAGGCGGGAGCGGGTGGTCAGACAAATGGTCTGAATGGCATCTGCGTTCAGGTGAAAATAGGAAGTCAGGCGGTTAATCTGATCGTTGAGGGGCGCGGCCTGCCTTCCCAGCGCGGCCTCCCAGATGGCTTGTTGTTCTTCTCTCAGCGGCTTCTCTACCTGAAAACTTGTCAGTAAGCGCTGCGCACAGCGGCGTTTTTCGCGGCTGGCTACGATTAACAGACCCCTGGTGGCCTCGATGACGCGAGCAATCTGGCTCTCGCGCAGACTATCGGTCTGCTCTACCAGTTGACAGTCAAGGAACAGAGCACTGTTGCTCAACCACGTCTCGCGTTCCCAGCCGTGGAGCAGGTTCTCAAGTTCGTGCGAGCGGACTGGCAGCGCGGACGCGGAAATGAGAAAGAGCCGGTGGTTCAGAAGCGCGCAGGCAGCCGCCGCTATCTCGCGCTGGCTGAGCGCTTCTCCTCCGCAGAGCTGTACAACCGGCAAGGCGCGGTTATCGTCCGCTGCCAGCATCCAGAGAGCCGCTATCTCCCTGGCAATCCTGGCCTGCGATGCTACCAGGGAGGCAGGGGGAATGAGTGGACGCAGTAATTCCTGAAATGGCCGGTCAAGGCAGGAAATTCCGAGCAGATAGTGCAGAATACGCTCCTCTATGCGCAGCGGACTCTGTACCAGGCTGCTCTCGCTTTCCACGCGGATCAATTGCCAGAAGCGCAGGGGCGCGTCTGGTGCGAGCGCTGTCCAATGAGGCTGGGAGAGCCTGGAGAGGGCCAGATTGAAGGTCGGATAAGCACACCTGGGATTCTCCTGGGCCTCCGCGCAGAGGGCCGCGATCTCTCTATTCAACTCGGCTCCGGCGCAGAGAAGCAAGATATCCCTCTCAAACGTGGAAAGGCCAAAGTTTGCGCAGAGGGTATCAAGCGCGGGTGGTACTTCGCTCTCCGGGGGAAAGGTCACCGCCTGGATCGATGGTTCCTCGCGCTTGAGGAGTTTGAGCATGCGCTCCAGGTGGGCCATGAGATAGTTTTTATTGGCCTGCTGCCAGTTCTCCTGTTTCGTTGCCTTCATCGTGGTGGAAACTCCCTGTTGAGATGGACGCGTGGTTCTTTGACTGGCGGGACTGGCGGGATATTCTCCCCCGCTTCAAGCAGAACCGTCGAAGCGCGAAAGGCCACTGAGAGGGTATAGGGCACCTGGAAAAAAATGGACCAGAGCTTTGAAAGCTCCTCCAGGCTCAGGCTTAACTGGCTGGTTTTGATCATATCCACTTGCGTGAACAGGTCAGAATGTGCCAGGTAACTATCCTGGCTGATAACGCGCTGAATGGTATCGGGTTTGATCCAGGGATCGGCTTGCAGGTAGATCAGCGCGCTTCCCAGGAGGCGCTGCGGTTCCATACTCAGCTCAGAACCATGGAACGAGAAAAGGTAGTCCAGGTCCAGGGCGATCTGCGGTCGATGGACCCGTTTGCCGCTGCTGTCGTAGGCTGGCAGGTCAGCGTTGCGCCAGAATGGATTGATATTCACCTGATAAAGATAGATATTAATAGCAGCTTTTTCCTGTCCTTCACCGCCAGCGTTGTCCGGGCGCTTGATAGTTACGCTCACGCCCGGTACAACTGCCAGTGCGGCTTCGTGCAGGATCTCGCGCAGCGCGGCTGTCACCGTGGCGATGGCCAGATAATTGCTCATTGTTCGTTCCCCCTGCGCCGCTCCAGGTACGCGCTCAACGACAGAGCTGGTCGGGCCGGCGCGGCCTGCTTAGCCACGCTTCTGGCCGCTGCCGGAGTGGCGCGAACTTCAATACGCCCGATATGAATCTGAATCTCAGGAACGGGTTCTCCCGCTAATCGCTGCGTACCAGGGAGAGCTTTTTCTAAGCGGTGGCGCTGCTCCTCCGCGTGAAAAGGGGAAACTGCCTGCCTGGTCCGGTCTTCCTCCGCTTCAGGCCGGGCCGGTTGGACGAAAGGAGCTGTGCTGGCTGGCCGTTCGGCGGAGGCAACTTCTGTCGCGGATAGACCAGCGGATACGGTCCTGGTTCCGGCATACGGGATCTGGATCTGCGCTTTCAATGCAGGAAGACTGGCTGGCCTGGAGGGAAGCGGCGCGACTATCCCTGGCAGGCCGCGTCCCTCCGGCAGGTTTGCGTCACTCGCTTTTGGCTCTGCTTCAGGCTGGCTACCTTCCAGGCCGGCTTGCCGGGAAGAGGTTTGTTGAGCGAAGGCGGCGTGAGCCGGGCGCACTGATGTAAGATCAGGTCCATGCTTTGCGCGTGCCGCCGCGACCTCACGCTGAGCCGTGTGAGGCGAACTCTCCTTTGCATGCTCCGCCGCGACCTCACGCTGAGACGTGTGAGGCGAACTCTGTGGCATGTCTATCCGAGGAACTTCGGCCTCCGGGGTGTCGTAGACGTGTTGTGGAGGCTGAGCATGTTCAGCCGGTTTGATCTCTGGAGAGAGCGGGCTGGCCATGGAGATAGAACGAGGATGAGAGGGCGTCTCCCGGTTG
>DASZXF010000989.1:0-4096 GCA_035546055.1 Ktedonobacteraceae bacterium | reverse complement strand
CGGCCAGCAGGTTTTCATAGATCCCTCCCCAGAAGCGAAGCCGGCGGGAGAGGCCGGCCCGCTCCCTGGTTTATATACAGACATCCCGCCTGGCCCAGGAGCTGGCCAGGCGGGCCTTTCTCTATTTATGAAGATAGATAGCAGGGCGGCCTGTTGTCTTTTTCTGTGGGTTAATTCCTCCGGCTGCTGGCCCGCCTGGGGAAACAATTTTCTCCTCACCCCCCAATCGGGCTATCCCGTCCCTGCCATTGTATCCCTTTTCTAGATTGCTTACGTGCTACGTATGAGATAAACGGGAAAAATATGGTAATCTATAGAAAGGGAATGACAGGTGTTCGGGGAAAAACCCTGCTGTTCGTGCTGATCCCGGTTATTCACCTCTCGTCCTTACTGATTACCTGTACCCGGTTATGATATTTGTGCATGACGCGGCGTCTGCCCGCCCGACTCTGGCAAACAGGTCCGGCTGGTCAGACACTCATGCGCATGGCATGCATACAAGACGACTCCGCTTCCGCGTAGCGCAGGCGGCATTGACTGTATTTCACGAGAGGAGGTAGGGTATGACCGACCCGGCTTTGTCGACATCCCCATCGCTGGCGAATAATCCATCCGCGCAGCGCGCGTTTCAGCAAACCAGGGCACACGGTGCCCTCGACGCTGACATTATTATTAAGAATGCCCCGGACCCGATCTTTGTGGCTGACCTGGAAAGCAAGATCCTCTCCGCCAATGACGCTGTGTATGAACTGCTCGGCTTCCGCACTGACGAAGTGCTGGAGCAATCGCTGTCGCGCTTCATCAGTCCTGAAGAGACGCGCGAGTTTACCGCCGCCCTGCGCGAGGTCATCGAGCGCGGCGTCACACGTAACGCTCGTCTCAATCCGCGCAGCGCCTCCGGTGAGGTCATTCCCACCACCCTTAACGCTTCGGCCCTGCGGGACGCCGACGGTAAAGTGATAGGCGCGATTGGTATTCTGCGCGATATGCGCGAACTGGACAAGGCGCTGGCTTATTCGGATAGCCTGATTAAAAACGCCCCGGACCCCGTGTTCGTGTCCGACCTGGAAGGGAAAATTCTCCAGGCCAATGACGCTGTCTATGAACTGCTCGGCTTCCGCACTGATGAAGTGCTGGAGCAATCGCTGTCGCGCTTCATCAGTCCGGTGGAGACGCGCGAGTTTACCGCCGCTCTGCGCGAGGTCATAGAGCGCGGCGTCACACGTAATGCCCGTCTCAATCCGCGCAGCGCCTCCGGTGAGGTCATTCCCACCACCCTCAATGCTTCGGCCCTGCGCGATCCAGATGGTAAAGTGATAGGCGCGATTGGTATTCTGCGCGATATGCGCGAACTGGACAAGGCGCTGGCTTATTCGGATAGTCTGATTAAAAACGCCCCGGACCCCGTGTTTGTGTCCGACCTGGAAGGGAAAATTCTCCAGGCCAACGACGCTGTATATGAGCTGCTCGGCTTCCGTCCCGACGAAGTGCTGGAGCAGTCGTTGTCGCGCTTCATCAGCCCCGAGGAGACGCGCGAATTCCTGGCGGCTCTGCGCGAAGTCATCGCACGCGGCGTCACGCGTAACGCCCGTCTCAATCCGCGCACCGCGACCGGTGAGATTATCCCCACCACGCTCAACGCCTCGGCCCTGCGCGATCCAGCCGGGCAGGCCATCGGCGCCATCGGTATTCTGCGCGACATGCGGGCGTATGAAGAGGTTGTGCGCGACTTGCAGGAATCGCAGTCGGAATTGCAGGAAAAGATTCTGGACCTGGAAAAATTTGAGGAAGTTGTGGTAGGGCGCGAACTGAAAATGATCGCCCTGGAAAAAGAAGTCGAGAATCTCAGGCGCGAACTCGCCAAGTATACTGGCGGCAGCCGGGGATAATGCAGATGGGAGCTGAAATGCAAAGTGTGCCAGTCTCCACAGCGGAAAATGCTTCGTTCTCCATCATGGATGTCGAGAAGTTGCAGGCTGAATACGCGGCCTTGAAGCGCAAAGCCGAGGCGCTGGAGAGCAGCGTGCGCAAAAGCGAGGAGCGCCGCCGCGCCCTTACGCACATTTTGAGCGACCTGAATAATATGAATCGCAAGCTGAACGATCAGCGCAAAGCCATGATTCATATTCTCGCGGACTACGAGCAGGACCGCCGCTGGCTGGAGAAGCAGACGGAGCGGCTGGTGAACTCGCGCAAAGCTCTCATGCACATTTTACAGGACTCCTATCAGTCAAATCTGCGCCTGGAAAACAGCCGCAAGGCCATGATTCATATCATGAGCGATCTCAACGAAACCACGGAGGAGGTCAAGCGCCGCGAACAGGAGTTACGCGAAAAGCAGGAGCAACTGGTGCAGGCGGGCAAGCTGGCCACGCTGGGCGAACTGACCACCGGCATCGCGCACGAATTGAACAATCCCTTGAACAATATCGGCCTCTTCATCGGCAACGCCATCGACCTGATCGAGCTGGAGTCCCTGGCGGACTCGCCCGAACGCGTGCTGCATGAGCTGCACAGCGCCATGCAGCAGATGCGTAAAGCCACAGAGATCATCACCCATCTGCGCACCTTCGGACGGGCCGCCTCGGTGAGCTACGAGCCAGTGGATATCAAGCAGGTCATTGAGAGCGCGGTTTCCCTGATTCAGGAACAACTGCGCCTGCGTCAGATTGAAGTTCAACTGCATTTTCCAGATGAAGGAATTATTCTGATCGGCAATGCCATTCAGCTTGAGCAGGTCTTCCTCAATCTGCTGACCAATGCGCGCGATGCCATTGCCGATGTACCGCACAAAGCTATTATCATCACCTGCACCATAACCCCGGAATATGTCGAAATTCGCGTACAGGATACCGGACCAGGCATACCGCCGGAGGTGGAACAGCGCATCTTCGATCCGTTTTTCACCACCAAGGAAGTTGGGGCCGGCACCGGCCTGGGCCTTTCGATTACCTATAGCATCATTCAGGAGCACCAGGGCCATATTCTCCTGGAGAGCCATGACGGCGGTGGTGCGCGCTTCTTAATTCAGCTACCGCGCAATCGCGAGATGCCAGAAAGGGATCTTTCACATGGATAAACAGCGCGTTCTGATCGTTGACGATGACCTGGCTCTGTTACAGGCGCTTCCGCAGGCCATCGCGCTGCGCATGAAAAATATGCAGGTTGATACGTCGGACTCGGCCCAGAACGCATTACAGCAGGTCCAGCACAGCGAGTACGATGCCATTGTCAGCGATATCAAAATGCCCGGCATAGATGGAATTACGCTGATTGAGCGCCTGCAAGATCTCTGCCCGGACACGCCGACGCTGCTGATTACCGGCCATGGTGAACGCGACCTGGCTATTCGCGCGCTGCGCGTGGGCGCGTATGATTTTATTCAGAAGCCCATTGACCGCGATTATTTCGTTTCGTCTCTCCAGCGGGCCATTCAGACGCGTCAGATGCGCCGCCAGATCGCGGAGCAGCAGGAGGCGCTGGAACAATACACGCATCAGCTTGAGCAAACGGTGGCGGAACGCACGCGCGAACTGGTCGAGGCCAACGCGGCCAAAGACATTTTCATCAGTATGGTTTCGCACGAACTCAAGACGCCGCTGACCACCCTCAAGGGCATTACGCAAATGCTGGCCCGGCGCCTGGAACGCGGGGATCAGGTCGAGCCGCAAAATCTGCGCCTGCTCGATCATTCAGTGCGCCGCATGGAGCGCCTGGTCAACGATCTGCTCAATACTTCGATGATTGAAACTGGCATGTTTTCCATGAATCGCCAGCCGGATGACCTGGCTGCCATGTTGCAAGAACTGTTGAGCGATCATGGCGTCGGCCTGATTGCCAACCTGCAACGCGAGATTCCGCCCACGGAGCTGCCATGTCTGATCGACCGTGAACGCATCAGCCAGGTTGTGCTCAATCTGCTCTCTAACGCGCGCAAATACTCGCCATCGGACGCGCCGGTGCTGGTCAAACTGGAGCGCCAGGGCGAAGAAGCGCTGATCTCCGTCACCGATCACGGCGTTGGCATTCCGCCCGAAAAGCTCGCCCATATCTTCGAGCGCTTCTATCGCGTCCCGGAGGTCGATGTGCAGACTGG
>DASZXF010000988.1:0-2195 GCA_035546055.1 Ktedonobacteraceae bacterium | reverse complement strand
CGGAGCCGCCATCGTCGTTAAAGGGCTTGCCCATGAAGGTAGCCAGCAGACCGTGGCTCTCCGCGATCTCCTTGGCCAGCACCTTGAGGGAGAAGGCGCGGTCGGCGGCGTCGAGGGCATCGCCGTGCAGCATGTTGATCTCAAACTGACTGCGGAAAAATTCGTGATTGGCCGCTGTGGCGCGCAAACCCATGCTCCGCGCCGCCTTCAACATTTCGCGCACGACGCCCTGGGGATCGCTGCGCTGACCGGCGGTGTAGACCATCGAGGGATGATCGGTGTAGCGCGTCGGACGGCCCGCTTCGTCGATTTTGAGCAGGAAAAACTCCAGTTCGGGACCGGCGATGGGCGTCAGACCCAGTTGAGCGTAACGGGCCATGACCTGCTTGAGAAAACCGCGCGGCGAAATATCCAGGGGACCGTGCTCGTTTTCCAGATCAGCCAGGCACCAGGCCGTGCCGCTTTCCCACGGCAACGGGGCCAGAGTGGCAAAGATCGGCCTCGCCAGCATGTCGGGATAACCCCGCTCAGGGTAGCCGCCAGGGGCCGCCGTGGGATTTCCCGCCAGCCCCATATCCATCACCGCCACGCAAAACGCCGTCCCGGCGTGGGCCAGCTCGTCCAGCACTTCTACCGGAATGTCCTTACTACGCGCAATACCATGTAAATCGCTATACAGGAGGCGAACCAGTTCAATTCCCCTGCGCCGCAATTCATCCACCAGGACCACCGCCGTCCTCCGCTCAGGGGTTTCCGCATGGCTGTTGATCTCGTTCATATACCAAACCTCTCTCTGTCTTCCGATACTTCATGCACCATCGCAAACAGGCCAGCGCCCGGAAGCATCTTGATCGTATACTATAGATGCTCATAAATCAGCTTGTCAAGAGAACCGCCACAAGGGGGTGAGAAGCGCACGCCAGCCAGGAACACGGTCCGCTGCCCCCTGACGCCTTGACAGCTAGAGGTTTTCTCGTTTATAGTATGCTAAATCGTATACGATTTTAACCGGTGGAGCACGCTGTCTGCCTGGATACTGGGCCGGGTGGAGAGCGTGAGTGAGCAGAACTCGATCCCGCAAAGGAGCAACGCCATGGCGGCCATTCAACCGACAATCGACCCTGAGAATCCCTTTGCCGATATTACCGATCCTGAGCTGTATATGCATGGTGTGCCGCACGCCGCCTTCAAGCGTTTGCGCGATGATGATCCGGTGAGCTGGTGGCCTGAGAAGGACGGCAAGGGCTTCTGGGCGGTGACGCGCTATCAAGACCTGCTGACCGTCAATCTGAATCCGCGCCTGTTTTCCAGCGCGCGGGGCATTCGCCTGGAGGACATGAGCGAAGAGGAGCTGGAGGCCCGGCGCACGATGATGGAGCTGGACCCGCCGCAGCACGCGCACTACCGGCGCATGGTCGGCCAGCCGTTTTCGCCGCGCGAGGTGCTGGCCTACGAGGAGGGCATTCGTCTGCTGGCCAGGGAAGTGATCGCGGAAGTCAGGGGCAAGCGCGAGTTTGATTTTGTCATCGACATCGCGCGCCGTCTGCCCATGCGTATGCTGGGCAAGCTGCTGGGCATTCCCGACGCGGAGGGCATGTGGATGGTCAAAATGGGCGATGCCCTGATCGGCAACAGCGACCCCGAATTTACCAGTCACCCGGTTGGCCTGGTCGACACCGACGCCTATCGCCTGATGCCCTTCCGCAGCCCGGTCAGCTACGATCTCTTCGCCTATGCCGAGGAGCTGGCCAGGAAGCGGCGCGAGCAGCCCACTGACGACGTGATTTCCCTCCTGCTACGGCCCAAGAAGGACGGCGAACCGCTTTCGGAGCACGAATTCAAAAACTTCTTCACCCTGCTGGTCGCCGCCGGCAACGACACCACGCGCTACACCATGGCCGCCGGTCTGCAAGCGCTGATCGAACATCCTGAGCAACTGGCCAGGTTGCGCGCCCATCCCGCGCTCATGCCGCAGGCCGTCGAAGAGATGCTGCGCTGGGGATCAGTCACCATGCACTTCCGCCGCACCGCCACGCAGGATACCATTCTGGGAGGTCAGGAGATCAAAGCCGGGGATAAAGTCGTAATCTGGTTCCTCTCCGCCGACTTCGACGAGCGCCATTTCCCTGATCCTTTCAGCTTTGACATTAAACGCGCGCCCAACGAGCACGCGGCCTTTGGCCTCAAAGGTCCAC
>DASZXF010000987.1:0-12472 GCA_035546055.1 Ktedonobacteraceae bacterium | reverse complement strand
CTCGCGCAGTTCGTCCCAGAGTCCCTCGGCCAGCAACCGATTATAGGCTTTGGTCGCTGTATAATTGACCAGCAGAGCCGAACCCTGCGCGCCTCCCAGTGAGGACATCAAGAGAATGCCGCCGCGCCCGCGTTTGAGCATCGGCAGACCGAGCAGATAAGCCAGGGTCATCGGTGCGCGGCAATTGACGGCAATTTCGCGCAGGTGGTCCTCCAGTGAGATGGTAAAGTAGGGGCCGATCATGGAAAGGGCGGCGTTGTAGACCAGCAGCCCTATTTCGAGATCGCTGGTAGCCTCGCCAAGTACCTGCGCGAGATCGTCGCGCGCGAGGTCCAGGGCGAGCGCACGCACCTGGACGGCATACTCACGTCGCAGGCGCGCGCTGATCTCCTCCAGCACATCCTCCCGGCGGGCAATCAGCAGCAGATTGAGTCCCCTGGCCGCCAGCTGGGTGGCAAACTCTGCGCCCAGTCCTTCCGATGCGCCTGCCACCAGCGCCCAGGGACCATAGCGGGTGCGAAAAACTTCCGGCGTGATACGACTCATTGCGCGCTACCTCCGACCTCGCCAGGCGCGCTCAAAGCTGCCGCTGGCTCTGTCTCAACAGCCAGGCGGGTGAAAGGATGGTCCGCGCGCCACATACGGTAGATAATAAAAATGGGCATAAGCAGCCAGGGCAGGTTCTCCAGCAACACGATGGGAAAGTTGGGTGTAGCGAAGGCGCCCGCGTACTCTTCGCCCAGGATGATGGTGACATTGGTCAGCATCACCGAGCTATAGATAATGCTGGGAAGGCGAATCCACTCTTTGCCTCGACTATAGGCAAAAATCGCGACCACGTAAAAGGGACCGAAGAAAAGGGCGTCAATCCAGATTGTCATCTTCCACCAGGTCGGGCGGGCCAGAATCAGCGGATCAAAGGTACGCGCCCACCAGTGAATAAGATCGACGGCTGGTCCGGGCGGCCAGATGGGATACGTGAAATGAGTCGCGTTGGGAATGACGAGCTGCTCAAGATCAACCACATACGTGATAAAAAGGACATTGACCAGAAAGAAGATCACAATCACGATATCTCCTGGTCGTTTCAAGAAAGGAATGGGTTGCCTCATAAACATCTTCCTTGCAAATTAGCCAATAGAGATGGCTCACTTCCACGCCATCTCTGCGCAGGCCTGACGAGCCAGCGCATTCAGAGCATGAAACCCACTGATCTCAAGCGCGCACACGCACAAAGGCGCGGCGCAAGACTTTTTCAAAGAGAGCGTTGAGCCAGCATCTCTTCCTCCCAGGCAGGAAAACCGGCATGGCTGGCCGATTTTCCTGTGCTGCGTGAGAGATGCTACAAACGCTGAACGACGCTCTTGCCAAAGGCGCGCAGACCTTCCAGGTCGTCAATGTCAAACCACTGGAGCATGACTTCTTCCACGCCGGCCTCGGCATATTCCTGTAACCGCGCGAGAATCTGCTCGGCACTGCCAGCCAGGGAGGGACGAGGACCATAGACGAGCTGCCTGACCGCTTCATCCAGCGAAAGACCGGCCAGCTTCGGATCGCGCAGACGCCAGGCCATACTCTTCTCCAGTTCCGCCTGGTCGCGTCCGAAAAAGAGGGTCAGCATCAGCGTGCGTTTCACCTCCGAAGGCTGGCGTCCGCCCGCGCTGAGCAGAGCATCCAGCTTTTGCCCGTGCTCGCGGAACTCCTCTGGCGACATGGCCAGGCCGTTCCAGATCCGGGCATAGCGGGCCACCAGGGGCAGGGTACGCCTGGCACCATTGCCACCGATAAGAATAGGCGGACCACCGGGCCGCTGCGGACGCGGCAAGAGAGTGGCTTCATCCAACTGGAAAAAACGCCCACTATAGGAGACAGGCTCATCGCTGTTGAGCAGACGCGTGATGACTTCCAGCGCCTCCTCCAGACGCTGCATACGCGTGGGGATATCGCCCAGTTCGTGGCCAAACAGGCGATGCTCGCGCTCCTGCCAGCCCGCTCCCACCCCGAGAATCATACGCCCGCCGCTCAGATCATCCAGCGCGGCAGCCTGGCGGGCCAGCAGAGTGGGATGACGGAACGAAACAGGCGCGACCAGCGGCCCAAAATGCAGCCGCTGCGTATGGTCGGCCAGATAGGTCAGCGAGACGATCATTTCCAGCGAAGCTTTGTCAGGAGGTTGAGCGTTGGTAAAATGATCCGAGCGAAATAAACCGGCAAAACCGAGATCCTCGGTTTCCGCTACCAGCCGCTTCCAGTGCGGCCAGGTTAATCCATCCTGCCCCTCAATCATCAGGGAGCACTTGAGAGTAGCCATTGCTTGCTTTATGCGAGTGACGCTGTGTCACCTCGCCCTTTCTACATACCAGGATAAGCGCTGCAGAAGTTCGCGCAGTACAACCACGAGCTTGAGAAGCGCAAGAACCGGGGGTGCCACGTTCTTATCCTATCATTGTATCACGGACGAGTCGGTCAGCTTTCCTCACACCGACCTGTACCCGGCGTCCAACAGGCAAGCAGGCCCGCCAAAAAGCCAGCAGAGCATGATGGGCACAAAAACAGTACACATCATGCTCTTTCTGATGGTTATGGAAGATTATCAGGACTTGCTCGCCGTCACATCACCACAGGCGATAGGATCAAAACCGGTCTGAGTCGAGAGATCGTTGCTATCATGGATGTTCACATACCAGCCACTGGCAGGAATGGTAATCACATTCTGAATAGTCGTGTTTGAGACAGCTTTGCCTGAACCATCGGCGACCAGCATGGTCAGAGGATAGACCACCGAACCCTGTTTGGCGCAGGTGCCAGAATGGATGTGCGCCATATGTTCGGACCTGGGGGCCAGTCCGTTCAACGTCACCTGGACAGTCAGAGTATGGCCTTTGAGGCTCAGATGAGCGGTACCCGAAGCGTTCTGATTGCCGGCGCCCGACGGAGGCGCGAGAGGCACCTGCACGGACTGCGCGCTCCTCAGCGAATTGTCATGATTGACGATATCGCCACAGGCAATTGGAGTAGCCTGAGCAACAGTCGAAAGGCCGGGACCATTGTAAACCTCAAGATACCAGTTCTTAGCGGGGATGCCATCGGGAACACTCACCTTCGAGGTAGTATTGAGCACGCCATGAGCATCGGCTGTCGCATTGACCAGGGGATAAAGCGCCTTCGCCACCGCCGGGGTGCCTGTGTCACTGGCGGAAGCCGAGGAATTGCTGGAACAGCTTCCCTCGTTGATATGCACCGGATGAACGCTATTAGGAGCCAGCCCCATCATCGTCAACTGAGCGGTGAGCATATGATCGCTCGGGTCCCAGTTGAGATTCACATTGCCAACTGGCTGATGTCCGAGAGTCGCGGTAGCCGTGGCTTCGCCGCTACTGGCAGTGGCAGTCGCCGCGATCCCTTGAACGCCATTGTTCATCGACGCCGTGGTATTTGTCGCTGATTGCCCGCCACAGCCCGCGAGAACCAGGAGAAATAGCACCAGCGCGACAAAGACATAGCATTTTCTCTCCGTGAAATACCTGATACACATAGAAGTTCCTTTCTTTCGGCTTTCAAGAGCTACAGGAAGCATTGCTCTCTGAGAGCATGTCCCTCGTCAGAAAAGGGAGATCAGCTCAAGGAAGAGACCGGCAGAGTCAGCGAGGCCGCAGCCCGGGAGTTCAGATAAAGCCGCCAGAAGTCACACATATACCTCCCGCCAGAGAACATGGAAAGAGAAACGCCGTTACCTGGCTCTCCGCCCGGGAAATGGTCCCGCTACCATTTGCAAAGGCACGCACGACCACCAGTAGCCGGTTTTCGCCAGTTCATGCCACCAGCCAGCGAAAACCTCTTCCGCTTCCGCTGGATGACGCTCAAACAGCGATGAAACCGCGCCTACTCTTGCAAGAAAGCCATTTTGGCAGGGTATATGTACATAAAGAGGCAAATACCCGGTAACCTGAAGTTTTCCCTTCACTCCGACCTGGCCCACCCGCGATCCTGTCTGGCTTAACACTCGATATATGCTGCGCGGAGATAGCAAGGAAGTATCTTTATCAGCCGATTTCCTCGGTTGTTGACGTGAAATCGCCAGGAGAGATCTTCTCGCCTTCCATCCACCCTCCGATAGCTCGGTTCTGCTACCGCCTTCTGGCGCGTTGTCCTCAGACGCAACTACTCGCTAGCTGCCAGGCAATTGCGCCTCCATCTTGCTCTTCTATTATTATACATACCCATAGAATTGATGTTCTTGAATAGATGTTCACAACGCCATGAGGCTGGCCATGCTGTAGAGGCGCTGCTGCGGATCGCGCTGGAGAAGCTGGCCCCGGCTCATATGGGCCAGAGTGGAAAAGAGCTGGCCTCCGTAGCGAGCAAAGAGTTCCTGAGCCTGGCGATTGCTCGCCAGAACGGAGACAAAGAGGCTTTCGCTAGAATTTCAGGGTTCCTGCCAGACTCGCACGGTGGTATCTGTGCTGGCGGTGGCGATATGCTGACCGATGGGGGACCATTCGATATCGTTCACCTGCCCGCTATGGCCGGTGTAGAGATAGATCAAGCTGCCGCCGATCATATCGCGCGTCTGCACCGCGCCCTCGGAGGTAGCCATCAGCACCAGGGTGTTGTCAGGCGAAATGGAGAGATCGCTGATCGTCAGCCCTTCAGAGTTGGTGAGGTTATATTTATCCTCAGACAGGAAGGTGCTGACATTCGGACCTTTGTACCCTCCGTAGGACCAGGCAAAGAGGGTGCCATTGGAGTCTACCAGCAGCTTTCCTCCGGGGTAGCGTCCGCTGGAAATCCAGGCGGCCAGCGATGCCTGGCGATTGGCCATGCTGGTGATCTGCTGACCGGTGTAGGAGCTCCAGACCTCCAGCAGGCCAGTGGTAGAGAGCGTGGCCAGTTGCTCGTTATCGGGCGACCAGGCCAGCTCAGTGTACTGGGTGTGCTTCTCTCGCAGGGTGGTGATCTGCTGGTTGGTCATGATATTCCAGATTTCCACCGGGCTGCCTTTACCGGTATCAAAGGCCAGCGTTTGTCTGTCAGATGACCAGCTTGCGACCGTGGGTACGTCTGGCAAACCGGTCTGATTGAAAATCATGTTGGCTCCCGACGGCCCGATATTGAGCAGAAGTTCCTCCACCTGCAACTCTTTTTCCGGCTCGGCATAGGCCACCAGCACAGTGGTTGTGTCATACCACGTGAGAGCGAGGACGTTGCCGCGATGGGGAAAGTCCATCAGCGTTTTGCCCGTACTGGCCTGCCAGAGCAGGACATTTCCCCTGGAATCGGCGGAAGCGATGTTCTGCCCATCGGGCGACCAGGCCAGCTTCTCAACGTTGCTGTCGTGCCCGCGATAGGTGGTAAAGGTGATGCTGTGAGAGTTGTTGGGATTGCCCTGCCCCTGAGTTGAGCGCGGCTGTGTCTCGATGGCCAGCCAGACAATAAAGAGGCTGGTAATCACGACCGCCGCCAGCACCCCTTCCGCTGTGTGCATGGCCTTCAAAGGCCACCTGATCGAGCCTGCGGCAAAGAGCGTCCCTCCCTGCCTGCGGTTCTGACGCCCGCCACGAGATCCGCTCTGCTGTTCCAGCGCCCGCGCCAGGGCCGCATGATCGATCAGAGCAGCGCTTTCGGGAGAATCGACCCGTTCCAGCCAGTTCTCCAGGGAATCGCTGGGTGGCGGCGGAGTAGCGGCGAAGTCCGGGTACAATTGGAGCAGAGCTGCCTCGGCGACTTCACGCACCGCCGGGTCTTGATCGATGCGCGCGTTCAACAGGGAGGGAATCGAGGTTTGCCCATCCAGTTCCAGGCGAGCCAGAGCCAGAGTGGCGGCTTCGCGTACCGACCAGTCTTCATCCTGGAGAGCCGCCTTGAGCGCGTCCAGGGCCACTGGTGAGTTTGTCTCGCCCAGGGCGCTGGCTGCCGAGGCTCGCACCGTGGCGTCCGCATCCTGGAGAGCCTGGAGCAGGGGAGCCAGGGGAGCCTGTTCGCGCATCGCTCCCAGCGCACGCGCGGCCTCGGCCCGCACCAGCCACTCGCGATCCTCCAGCGCCGCGACCAGCGCGGAGATAGCGGCATGGCGCGGATTGCGGCAGAGAGCACGCGCGGCGGCGAGGCGCACCGCGCTCTGCTCATCGCGCAGAGCGGCCAGCAGCAATCCCAGAGGAGCCTGCTTGCCCATTTTCCCCAGTTTTTGCACAGCGCCGACACGTACCGCCCAGGATGGGTCGGCAAGGTCACTGGTCAACGCTGCCTCATTGGCTTCCGGTTCGTCCTGTGTTCTGGCCAGTCCCAGGCGGCCCATGATCGCGTTGACCGCTGACGCGGGCGCGCGCTCCTGGCCAGCCTCCGGTTCAGCTTCGCCGGAGGATGAGGTGGGCTGGTGCGAAGGTTGTTTGCCGAACGGCTGCATGGATTATCCTACCTTGTGATTGCTCTGTTCTTCAAGCAATTTCCGCAACTGGCGAATACCGCGATGAATATACACCTTCACGGTCCCCAGTGGCAGATTAAGAATCTCGGCGATCTCTTTCTGGCTCAAATCTTCAAAATAATACAGGCTGACCAGATCGCGATAATGAGGAGAAAGCCTCTCAATCAAGGCTTCCAGCTCCCGCCGTTGTTCGGCTTGCTCAAAAAGAGCTTCCGGCTGCATACGCGCATCGTCCTCTGGTTCCAAATAAGGTCCATCATCGGGAGCCTCCAGAGGAATCATCACAGGCAATTTTCCGCGCCCGGTGTGGTTACAATACACACTCCAGGCAATTTTATAAAGCCAGGGGCGAATCTTGAGCGTCTCAATCCGCTCACCAGGATAACGTTCCAGCGCCAGGTAGGCGCGCATGAAAGTCTCTTGAATGATATCCTCGGTATCCTGGAAATGTCGCGTGCGCCGCAACACAAAAACGCTTAACTGTTGCCAGAAAAGCGACACTAACTCCTCATAGTGCCGGTCCAGGTCTGCCGCCAGCAATTTCGCCAGGTTTTCTGTGCCAGGGTCCATACTGCTTTGCCAGACGCCTCTTGCTTTCTTTAAGATAGAACACAGAACGTTGTTTCTGAGTTACACCCATCCCCCCATCTGGTACCATTGGCCGCGTCGAACGCGAAACATCCATCAGGTCTACCGGGTCAGGGCGAGCCAGAGGCCATAAAATAAGATGTCTCTATAATAATACGCCGATTTATCCGGTTTTACAACCGCTTGAGCCAGGAAAATACAGCTTTTTCGCCAATCCTGCCTGTAACAGCTTTTCCTTCCTGCTCCCGCTGCTTCTTTTGCGGCTCAGCTAAAAAAAGGGCGGAAATACGGTTGCTATTATAGCCCCCTGATGTATAATCGGGGAGGCACTCTGTTGTTTTGATGATGACACTGATGGTAAAGGATAGAGTACATATGGCCAAACAAACGACCTCAAAGCCGGTCTCGCTGGGCATCTGCACATTTTGCCAGGGAGAGTTCCCGAAAAATAAGTTTACTCAGCATTTGAAGACGTGCAAAGCACGCCAGGAGCGCTCGGCAGCGCAAGAAGGTGAGAGCCAGCGCCTGTTTCATCTCCAGGTTGAGGGGAAGTATCGCCCTGAATACTGGATGCACCTGGAATTGCCTGCCACAGCCACTCTGGCGGACCTGGATAGCTTTTTGCGCTATGTCTGGCTGGAATGCTGCGACCATCTGAGCGAGTTTACGATTAAAGGTGAGTCCTATGAATACGAGATGATGGACCCCTGGGGACTTGAGGGTCTGACGCTGGTTCAGGAGCCAGGAACCCCTGGGGACGAGGAGGATGAGGAGGATGAGGAGGATGAGGAGGACGAAGAGGAGTTCAGCATGGAGGAGATTGCTACGGAGATGTCCAGGCAGCTCGCCCTTGAATTCCAGACGGATTTGAAAAACGTTCCGGTTGGCGAAATTGAGAAAAAACTGGAAGCGCTTTTCGCGGAAAATATGCCTCCGGGCCTGGCGGTGGGCGCGCTGCCTATGCTGCGTCCGTTGCTGACCACCATGGCCGAATCGCTTCAGCAGGGCACGCTGGCACAGGATCTGGCGGAAATGGAAGAAGAGGAGGAAGAGGAAGAAGAAGGAGGAATGAGGAGCGAACTGGGCGATGTCCTGGAGGTCGGCGACAAATTCTCCTATGTCTACGATTTTGGCTCAAGCTCGACTCTCTCTCTCCGCGTACTCGCCGAACGCGAGGGCGCGGTTCCTGTGTCCGAGGATGGGCAGGAGGAAGAACACGATCACGATCATGGCCATGAAGGACATGGCCACGAGGAGGACGACGACGAGGATTTTGAAGACGAGGAAGATGAGGAGGAGATGCCAATCCTGATCATGGCACGCAATGAGGCTCCAAAGCTGACCTGCCATATCTGCGGCAAACCCGCGACGCAGGTTCCTTCTCTTTCCGAATATACTTCGCTGGCCAGTGTCGCACTCTGCGATACCCACGCCAAAAAGGCCGAGGATGCCGATATGCTGTTGCCCATTGTCAATTCGCCGCGCACCGGCATCTGTGGATATGACGGCGATAATGAAGAGGAATGGGATTTTGAGGACGAGGACGAGGAGGAATAGGCGCGGAAAAGGTTGCAGCGAAACTACCCGTTGACTCGTGAGCATAGTACATAGACGTTTGACTGCGTGGTATCTGCCGAAAGAAGACCAGGGGAGACCTGGGAGTAAGGAGGAAAGTGCAGTGATCAACGTTCAGCGTACTCGCCCACTGGGCATTACGATTATTGCTGTTCTGGTTGCCATTTATGGCATCCTGGGCATTATTGGAGGTATTATGGCGCTGGGTGCCAGCCCCGGCGTGGGCATCGTTGCCATCATCCTGGGGATACTGGGGCTGTTTCTCGCCTGGGGGTTGTGGAATCTGCAACGATGGGCTTTCTGGGCCACGGCGATACTTGAGGTGCTGGCGCTGATAAACGGCATCTTTGCTTTGACGCAGGGCAGCGGCACCAGTGGCATCATCGGGATTATCATCGCCGTGGTGGTGCTGATCTACCTGTTCGCCGATCATAATGTCCGGGCGGCCTTCCGCACGTGAGCATGAGGAATACCTGCCCGGCGCTCAATGGCGGGTAGATAATCAGCTAAGAGGAAGCGCAGGGGAAGCACATCTCATTGTTGATGTGCTTCCCCTGCGCTTCCTCTTAGCTGATTACAGGTCTGCGGCTAACACTCGCTATGTCCGCAGCTATAGCATTTCTTGCACCCTTCTTCGTAGACCATGGTGTTGCAGCCGCACTCAGGGCAGAGGTTGCCGGTGACGGTCAGCTTGCTCAGGGCCAGCGGATTGACCTCCTGCGCGGGACTGTCCTCCTCGTGGTGCTGGCCATGGCCATTACCATTATGCCCGTTGCCGTTGGTGTAACCATTACTCTCCGGGGCTGACTCGGCCCGCTGCGCCTGGTCTTCCAACGAGGCCATGTGCAGTTCGAGCGCGCGAGCTACGGCATCTGGCAGCGAGCGTATCTGCTGAGCGCCGAAGCCCACCGAGCGGCTGCCACCGATACCGCGCAATTGCTCGGCGATCTCTTTGGCGCGATCCACCTGCGAAAGTGGACTGAGGACGCGCAGGTTGAGCGAGATCAGGCGTCCCAGAGCTTCGGCCAGCGCGGCGATGTCGCTACCAGCCTTGCCGACGTTGACAAAGACCTCCAGGGGGCCGTGTTCGTCGCTGTTGATGGTGACGTTGATCTTGCCCTCCGGCGCGTTGACCTGGCGGGTATAGCCCTGCACTACCGCCGGGCGCGGCTTGATGCCCTGCTGGATCGAGGCGACCGGCTCGATCATCACGGCCTGCTCTTCAGCCTTTTTCTCAGCCTTTTTCTCATCCTCAATACGCGTCAGGACGGCATCACGCGAGCCATCGCGATAATAAGTGATGCCTTTGCAGCCCATCTCATAGGCCAGGCGATACAGCGTCTGGACCTGCTCAACGGTGTGCTCGTTGGGCGCATTGACGGTCTTACTGATGCTGGAGTCCGTGTACTTCTGGATGGTGGCCTGCACGCGCACATGCTCCTCCGGCGTCAGATCCTTCGAGGAAACGAAGTAGCCCGGCGTCGGCTCGTTGGCGTGCTCATCGCGCCATTCCTGGAGCAGCGGATGATAGAGAATGTGCTCGCCGGTGCGGTCACGACGGATCATCGCGAAGTCGTAAACCGGCTCAATGCCTGAACTGACGCCAGAGAGCAGACTGGTTGTACCCGTTGGCGCCTGCGTCAACAGTACGGCGTTACGAATACCCTGCTTCTTGATCTTTTCCTGAATGGGCTTCGGCAGTTGCTTGATGAAGACACCCTGCATGTACTTGTCACGCTCAAAGCGCGGGAATGCGCCCTTCTCCGCCGCGTAATCCGCCGAAGCCTCATACGCCGCGTCGCGAATGGTGGCATAGATCTTCTCAATCACCGGCACCGACTCGTCGCTGCCATAGGCAATTTTCATCTTGATCAGAGCATCTGCCAGCCCCATTGTCCCCAGACCAGTGCGCCGCGTCCCCAGTTGCGCCTCGGCGTTCTCTTTGATAAAGTACTCCGTTGAGTCCACCACGTTATCCAGGAAACGCATCGCCACCCTGGTCTTCTCAGCCAGTCGCTCATAATCAAACTGCCCGTCACGCACGAAAGCCGATAAATTCATGGCCCCCAAATTGCAAACCCCAAAAGCCGGCAGACCCTGCTCACCGCAGTTATGGACGATTAACCCATTGGCCGCAAAGAGATGCATTTCGGGTTCGGAAAGATCGTAGACCGTTTCTTCACCATCTGGAACCAGGCATTCAAAGGTGGCCAGGTAATCCTCGCGGTAGGGATCGCGTGAGAAAGTTGCCAGATACTCAGTCAGGCGCTGCTGCTTCTCGTCGGTCAAAAAGCCGATCTCGCTGGCGAAGACCGTGAGATTGCTTTGCGAGATTATCAGATCGTGGTACATCTGGCAGTTGTAAAGAGCCTGATCGCCTTTACCGTCTGGCAGTTCGCGCCTCCCGGCCTCGCGGCGGTTTTTATCAATGGAAGAGGCGATGCCGAAATTCAGCAACAACTTTTGCACGCCTTCCAGCAATTCCTGGCTGATCGAGGTCAGGTACACAGAAAGGCCTTTCTCCAGTGTATCCTGCACCGAGCCATCGGCGGTAAAGAGAGCCGAGAGGAAGCCCTTTTGCATGGAGCGACTGCCCTTGAAAACTGAAGGTGGCACCTGGAGTTTGCTGGTAAGCAGTTCAGGATCAACCAGAGCCATCAGACGTGTTGCTTCGATGCGGGATTCGTCACGCTCTTTCATGCTCTGGACGCCAATGGTGTATTTTCCGTCCTGCCTGCCCGACGGGTTGACCAGCCAGTTACACGCCTCAGCAAACCGGGGCGCGATGGCCTGTTCCGTCCCGAAGAAGCTGAGCACAGGGCTACCAGAGCGTTGCGTATTGATATATCTATCCCCGACCAGCCAGCCCAGCACGAGACCCAGATCTTCATTGCCAGAGGTGCCAAACGCGCCCTGGCCATTGAGCAGGTGAATTTTATCGCCCTCCACAAGCTCGCCAGCCGGCTTCCAGCCCTGCGTGGTGAGTACCCTGTGATCGTCGGTCAGGCGAACTGTGTAGCCCTCTTTTGTTTGCAGCTTATAAACCTGCTTGACGCCCGTCACAAAGACATGACTGGCCTCGCGCAGCGTCACGCTGTAATCAGTGTGAGTCGTTGACTGAGCCGCCCGGCTGGCGCTGCCGGCCAGAGCCAGATCGCGCACAGTGATATTCGGCGAAACCACCGTGACCGGCGTACCCTCTGCGGCCAGTTCCTTTGCGCTGCGCAGACCCCGATCTGTGTAAATCAACGTATCGCCTGTCACACAGGGATTCACGCAGCGAATATCCTCGTAATACCACGTATTCGAGACTTTGTTGTAGCGGTCCATGAAGACCATACCTGGCTCAGCCGAAGCCCATGCCGAGGTGCAGATGAGATCCCAGAGATCTTTCGCGCGAATGGTCTTCTTGACCTCGCCCTTCCAGACCAGATCCCAGGGAGCATCATCCTTGACAGCCTGCATGAATTTATCAGAAATGCAGACCGAGAGATTCGCGTGTTCAATCTTCCCCGGTGTGCGTTTTACCGTAATAAATTCTTCTATGTCAGGATGATCGTCATCCAGCATAAGCATTAATGCACCTCTGCGACTATTTGAGGTGTAGACACCACCACCGGCCAGCAAATGCACATCGTCAACCTCAAAGTCGTACACATCGGATTCACCCAGAGCCTCGATGGCGACGATTTTATCGGGCAAGACATTGAGCAGGGCATCGAGATTTTCCAGCAGCGCGACGGAGCCGCTGGCGGCTACGCGCTCGCGTACACGGGTCAGGGCGTAATGGGAGACGCGCTCTTTGGTGGAGTCGAAAAGCCCCTGGTAGTAACGGCCTGGAATACCCAGCGTATCCCAGACCTCCATAGGATAATTGCTAAAATG
>DASZXF010000986.1:0-2203 GCA_035546055.1 Ktedonobacteraceae bacterium | reverse complement strand
CGTCCGCCATCCAGGAGACGCACGCCCCCACCAGGCAACAGCGCACAGAACATCTCCAGCGCCAGCGCGAACGACGCAAAAAGGCCGCCGCCGCCCGCCGACGCCAGGCCGGCAAAGCATAAGCAAGCAGCAGGTTTGCTCCTCAATCAATGGGTGAGGCAGCAGAGAGCTGGCGCTGCAAAAAGGCCAGCTTGTCGGGATTGAGCATACTGCGCAGACCCACAATGGCGCCATCGATGACTTCCAGGGCCAGCACCCAGTCGAGTTGCTCGCCATTGCTGGCCAGGAGCGCGGGCGCACCATTCACTTCGGCGATGAAGATGGTATGACCAGCCGGCACTTTGCGCGCGAGGGTAATAAACAGCCGGGCGACGGTTTCGCGCCCCGAGACGGGCAGGAGGCCGGCATGAACTTTGCCGCCGCCATCCGCCCAGGCCGTGGCATCACTGGCGAGCATGCTGGTCAACGCGGCCAGGTTGCCGGACTGGCAGGCGGCGATGAACGAGGCGGTCAGTTGCCGCTGCTGTTCCGGTTCGATGGTCGCGCGTCGGCGCTTTTCCGCGAGATGGCTTCTGGCGCGGTGAAAGAGCTGGCGACAATTCGCCGGACTCTTCTCCAGCATTCGCGCGATATCGTCAAAGGCGTAATCAAAGACCTCGTGCAGCAGAAAAACCGCGCGCTCCGGCGGCGTGAGCATCTCCAATAAGACCAGAAAAGCCATGGAGATGGATTCCTCCTGCTCAACCGTGGCCTCCGGCGAGACTTCATCGGCCAGGGAGGTTAGCACCGGCTCAGGCAGCCAGATGCCGATATACTCTTCACGCTGCACACGAGCAGATTTCAAATAGTTGAGGCATAGATTAACCACAATGGTGGTCAGGTACGCCTTGAGCGATTGAGCCGGCACAGCGGTCGTATCCGCCTGTTGATAACGCACATACGCGTCCTGCACAATATCTTCAGCCTGACTGGCGCTCCCGGTCATGCGATACGCGACCGAAAACAGGAGCGGACGATAGCTTTGAAAAGTCTCTGCGGTGCTCTGCACACCACGCCTCCTCGTGGATGAAATTACTCCTATCATAGCCCACCGCGCGAGTTTTTTCCACCAGACGATGAAGATGTCACATCCTGACTCGCTCACCTGTTCTCTTTCTGAAAGCGATAAAAAGCAAGCAAGAGGAGATGAGATTATGAACATTTTTGTAACCGGCGCGACAGGCGTCCTTGGCAAAGCCACCTTACCGCTGCTCAAAGCCTCCGGGCATCAGATATACGCGCTCAGCCGTTCAGACAGCAATACTGAGGTTATGCGTCAGCAGGGAGCGGAGCCCGTTATGGTGGACCTCTTCGACGCCGCCGCGCTGGCCAGGGTGTTGAAAGAGCAAAAGATCGAGGCCATTATCCACCTGGCGACGAAAATTCCGCCGACTTTACGCATGGGCAAGGTGGCTGCGTGGGAGGAAAATACCCGCATTCGCCGGGAGGGCACGCGCGCGCTGGTGGACGCGGCCCTGGCGGCGGGAGTAGAAACTATCCTCTATCCGAGCTTCTACTTTGTCTATCCTGATCGTGGCGACCAGTGGATTGACGCGGACTCCACGCCGGTCCAGCCCCATGTCATTCAGCAAGCGACCATCGACGCGGAGGCCGAGGTGGCGCGCTTCAGCAAAGAGCAGCGCCGGGGACTTGTCCTGCGCCTGGGTAATCTATATGGACCAGAGGCACCGTCCGCGCTGGAATACTATCGCATGGCGCAAAAAGGCTTCGCGGCTCTGCTGGGACCGCAGAACGCCTACCTGTCCTATATCTGGGTTGCAGACGCCGCCAGCGCCATCCAGATCGCCCTGGAAAAAGCCCCGGCTGGCGTCTACGATGTCGTGGATGACGAACCCTGCACGCGGGCGGAGTTCGCGCACGCCCTGGCTCAGAGTGTGGGCAAGCGCAGTCTCTTCCACGTGCCTGCCGGCGTGATGCGCCTGCTCTCCGGGGCCGCCGCTGAAATGGCGAGCCGCAGCCAGCGTGTCTCCAATCGCCGCTTCCGCGCGGTGACCGGCTGGCAGCCCGGCGTGCCCAATGTGCGGGACGGCTGGCAGCGCATCGCGCAGGGCAGCCTCGTGGCGCGCTAAGCCCGCTCCTGGCGCGTACCTCAGAGTCCCTCACATGTGACAGAGAGTTCATCAATCCCGCGCTGCGCGTCGTA
>DASZXF010000985.1:0-1795 GCA_035546055.1 Ktedonobacteraceae bacterium | reverse complement strand
CGACCTCGATCCATTGATACTGGCCTGCTCCATTGATCTCAAAAAACACATACTCACCCGTGGGCGTCACCGCCATATCGATGGCTCCATAGGCTAATCCATACGCCTGGACCAGTCCCAGGCAAGCGGCTTCAATCTCCGGCGGAAGTTCCTTATAGACCGCATAGCGTACCACGTCGTAGCCATTGCGAAAATCCAGCCGAGCCGTGTCGGCATGTTGCGAATAGACGGCGGCGGCAAAGACCTGCTTGCCAACCACGGTCAGCCGGAGTTCAAAAGCCTTCTCGATTACCTCCTGGAAGAGGTGCGCCGTCTGGCAAACCCGCGCGCGTTTATCCAGATGCTCAGCCTGGACCTGGCTGGTAAAAATGGCGTCGTATCGCTGGCGGTCGACCGCAATATTGCCTCGTGACAGCGTTTTGTAGATGATCTGGCCCTCGCACTCCTCGTAAAAGCGGCGTAGCGCGTCAGGATCGTTCGTTACCAGCGTGCGAGGCGTGCGCAAACCCAACTGCGCGGCGATCTGTAACTGGCGAGGTTTAAACGCGGCTGCGCGTAATGCATCCGGGTGAGATACCCACCTTCCAGGGGGCAAAGCCCGCAGAATGCCTCCAAATCCATGATGCGCTTCCTGCTCCGCAAAACGCTGAATTTGCGGAGGGAGGGACGGATCGACACGATAAAATGTTGGTCGGCGATACAGGAGGCTGGCGATGCGTGTCATATCGTACCATGCCCCCTGATACCCAAGCCGGCCTTCCCAGGTCGTGCCACCAAAGGCAGCGTCGATGGTGACAGACAACGGGAAATCCCCCGGATCGAAGAGCAAAACGGACTTCTGCCGGCGTTGTAACGCTTCGACCACCTGACAGGCTGGAAAGTCGTTCGGGGAACTGAGCACGAGAATCAGATCCTGCATGTTGTCCCTCAATCATCGGTGAGCCAATCGAAGTCCTCTGTCCCGCCATTGGTCCCATCCTGGCCAGAGGTCGAGCCATCGGACTGGGTAGCCCCCTTTTTGGCCAGGTAATCGGCAGCGTGACGCCGTTGCGCAAAAAGCAGGCCGAAAGGCAACTCATCAGTCAATTCATACGGGATGGGGGTCGTCCTGATCGAAGATCCTTCTACTGCGATCATCATGGGTTCCTTTCTCATCATTGTGTGTTTGTAGGTAAGTACACGAGGTCTCTTGTGGAGCGCCGGGCTATGGCCAGAGGCGTGCAGCCGCGACCTCCAATACGGCAATCAGTCTTCTGTCGTGTTCACTACGGCCATGCTGCTCCCTGCCCCCAGGCAGTCAGCACATTCAGGGTAGCGACAAAATCGGGCTGGCGCATCTCAAGAAGCATCTGCTGATACAGCAGTTCATATGACTCCGGGAGCGTTGCCCAGGTGCGGACAAAGGGCAGCCCGACGCGAAAGACACGCGCGACATTGTCAGCAAAGCGCTCCCCTTCGGGGGTACCTGCGTCATAGCGGAGAGAGCAGACATGTGTCTGCACGTTCCGGCATCCATCGTTTGTGAGCAAACGCGCGAGTTCGCCGGTTCCTCCATCGGGCGTCTGTCGAAAGAGGTGCCCGGCCTGAAAGCTGGCCTGCCACAGCAGCCGGGCAAGCGTATTGAGCGCCGGGCTGTTGCTCTCGACCAGATCGCTTTCGGTCAGGCGAAGCACTCCGCCAATAGTCGCCACGCGCCGATATTCGTGCAACAGTTTGGGCCAGTCCCAGGTTCGCAGCCAGCTTTGCCCGAAGCGTTGATTGACCAGATCAAAAAAACCAGGATTGCATTGTTTGC
>DASZXF010000984.1:0-6092 GCA_035546055.1 Ktedonobacteraceae bacterium | reverse complement strand
GCATTTGGTGTCAGGCCTGCGCAGATCATGTCAATCAAGGAACTTCCAGGTGGACTTATCAACAACACCTATCTGATCCACATGAAAACGCTACCACCAGTCATTTTACGTGTCAGTCCTCCCTCGACCGGGGCGTGCGCTGAGGAAAGAAATCTGATGCGTAACGAGTGTGCCAGCCAGCCTTTTCTGGCTCTGGTGGCCTATCTGCTGCCTCAAATTCTGATGACAGATTTCACGCATCAACTTCTGGAGCGGGACTATATGTTTCAGACCTTCCTGGAAGGCGAACAATGGGGCAGGATTGAAAAGAGGCTGACCCCGCAAGAGCAGACCGGCCTGTGGTGGCAATTAGGCAACATTGCCAGGAAGATCCATGCTGTCAAAGGTACCACTTTTGGCCTCTCTATGTTCGGCCCGTACTACTCGTCGTGGAGTTTGCTGCTCCTGGAATGGTTTGCGGATCTTATACGGAACCTGAGAGCCGCTCGCCTGGATACAACAGATATCAGAAGCCTCTGTGAGATTATTCAAACGCATGCCACGTATCTTGATACGATGGTCAGCCCATCCTTCTTGCATGGAGATCTGAGTCCAGGAAATATTCTGATCAGCCGACGACAAGGAAAAGCAGAAATTACAGGCATTCTCGACGCAGATTGGACATCCTGGGGTGATCCCCTGGCCGAACGCTGCATCTTTCATCTCCGGCGCAAAACAGAACGTCCTGAAGCGCTGGCCTTCTGGCAAGCCTATAACTGGCCGGCAGACACGTTTGAGACGCGCTTTCGGCTGTTCATCTATCAGGGAAAGCACCTGGGTGAAGAACGTCTGCTGCAACACCGTTTTCAGAATCACCGGGCTATTCAGCGTTCATATCGCGATATGCATATCGTGCTTTATTCGCTTCGCAGGCTTCTATATTCAGCCAGATCACCTCATATGTCACCGGATGATCTATCAGGGATCTCATCCTCTCTTCTTTCCCCTGGAAAAGGAGCACAACATTATGCTTGAGAGAGAAAAAATACGCTGTCAACAGCAACGGCCTGCGCTCAAAATCGGCCTGTTATTACCACACTGGACAGGCGCTGCAGATGGGCAGACACCTGGATGGGCGGAGATCCGCGCTCTCGCTCAGCAAGCCGAGGCTATGGGCTTTGCTTCCCTGTGGATCAATGATGAGTTATTCTGGAAAGCTGATGCCGGGGCTTCTGTCGCCAGCTGGGAGTGTCTGTCGGTGCTCTCGGCCTTAGCCATGGCCACCTCGCGAGTGGAGATCGGCTCGCTGGTGCTCAGTACCGGCTATCGCAATCCTGCCCTGCTCGCTCAGATCGCCTGTACCATTGACGAGATCAGCCAGGGACGCTTTGTTCTCGGCGTTGGCACTGGAGACATTGAGCGCATTCATCGAGCCTATGGCTTTGCCTGGGAGCGCCGCTATGGCCGCTTCGCGGAGGCGTTGCAGATCCTTCATGGTCTCCTGCACACCGGCGCGGTGGATTTTTGTGGCACGCACTACCAGATCCGCGAGGTCGAACTCCCTCTGCGTGGTCCACGTCCCGCCGGTCCGCCCATCCTGGTCGGGGCCGAGGCTCCGGGTCCGCGTCTGCTTGGACTCATCGCTCAGTACGCCGACCAATGGAATTACTGGCTTGGAGAGGGATCTGAGGCTCTACAGACGCTGGCCGGCCTGCGCACAGCGCTGGAAGAGAATTGCCATGTACACCGGCGTCCGCCCGCAACGCTGGAACATACGCTGACGGTTGGCGTCACTCTGCCGGGGCACCAGGCCTGCTATGGTCCCATCCGCTATCCCCAGGGATTGACCGGCACCCCCGCGCAAATCGCCGAAGGTCTGCTGGCCATGGCTCGCCAGGGCTTCTCTCAGATCTTCGTCTATCTGACTCCCTGCACGCTGGCCGGGCTGGAGGCCTTCGCCCCCGTCCTGGAGATTGTCAGGCGGGAGGCTGCGCAGCGAACTGTCTTGCTCAAGGATGCCGCAAAGGTGGAGGGAAAAGCTAGCCGGGAGAACAGATAGTTTCAGAAAGAGAGGAGGTGTGCGATGGCTGTGACCTATCAAGCACTCAAACAGCATATTGTCGAAATCAAAGCGCGGGAGGCCAGTGCGCTGGCGCGTTTTCTCCGCGAGCAGAGTTTCAATCCCTATGCCTCCGCCGCCGAGATGGAGCGCCTGGTCGTTGAATCTGTGCGCCTCGTCAAGCTGCTGCCCGATGAGCTGCTCAAAACCCTGCTGGCCTTTCGCGCGCATAGCAACGACGAGGGAGTGCTGGTCGTGCGAGGTCTGCCCCTGGACGACAGCCGCATCGGTCCGACGCCCCTGCACTGGTCCACACAGGCGCAGACCAAAACGTGTTATGACTCCGAAATGTGCCTGCTGGGCATAGCGTCCCTGCTCGGCGATGTCTTTGCCTTTAGCGCTCAACACCAGGGCAGCCTTATTCAGAACGTTCTGCCGACTCCTGCCGACGCCAGCGACCAGTCAGGGAGCAGCAGCGCCGTCTTTCTCGACTGGCACACGGAGGACGCCTGCCATTGCTGCCGGGCCAGTTTCGTCGCGCTGCTCTGTCTGCGCTCTCATCCCGCCGCCGCTACCACCTTTGCCTCGATCAAGAAGATGGACCTTCCCCGGCGCTACCTGGAATGCCTCTTCCAGCCGCGTTTTCGCATCACCTGCTTCGACGATAGCGCCAGCGGCGCAGCCGTCGTCGAGAATGGTCCCACCATCTCTGTCCTCTACGGCTGTCCCGACGATCCCTATGTGCGCTATGACGCGTACTGCATCCAGCCCGATCCAGGCGATAGCGAGGCCGAGGAGGCTCTGGCCTGTTTCGCCAGCCAGATCGGCGCGGCAGCCCGCCAGGTTATTCTCCAGCAGGGAGATCTCCTCCTGCTCGACAATCATCGCGTCGTACATGGGAGAACAGCCTTCACCCCCCGCTTCGACGGTAGCGACCGCTGGTTACAACGCGCGCTGATCGCCGCAGACCTGCGCAAATCGCGCGCCGCCCGCCTTGACCGGCTCCGCGTCATAGAGACGAGCGATCACAGCCTCCTCGGCTGCTGAACCTCACCTCCAGAGCAACCCGGCATGAACGCGTCGACCTGCCCCGGAGGGAATGAACAGGCATGGACGGTGGATGTGTCACCGCCCATGCCTGTGCGTTTTAGACGGTGACAACCGGCGTATTCGTCAGCGGACGGGTGATAGAGGCCGGATGGATACCAGCCTTGAGGGCCGCGAGCAGGCCGGCAGCTTCCAGGTAATTGTCGACGAAGTGCAGCTGGCCCGGCGCGAAAGGCAATTGCCGCAAATCGTTTTTCATCAAATTGGTATTGTCGCGCACAGCAATCACCGGAATCCCCTGCTGGAGAGCGGCCAGGGTGGGCAGACCAACACATCCATCGGGAAGCACCAGGCAGGAGATATCCTCAGCGGCAATGATGGACGGATCGTAGCTACCGTCAGGGCTGGCCATGATAGCCGGAGCCTGGTGCAAGCCCTTGAACAGACAGAACATAAAGCTGGTAGAGATGGCCTCAGCCGCCTTGCGGGGATCAACGCGCCCGAAGGAAAGCGTGCGTTCGCTGGTATCGGGCATCATAGGAGCGTGGGCAGAGGGTATCTTCAAGGCAAGCGAAATACTGTGGGTCAGCGCCGCCTCAATGCCGCCCCAGGGATTCAGTCCCTCGCCCCGAAAGTAGTCCTGGAGAAGCGTGGTCATATCCGTTGAGGCAGTGATCCTGGTAGAAAGCGCAACCGCGTCATAGTTTCCACGTTCCTCCCAGAGTACAGCAAAGATGCGCTCCAGCCCGGCGATCTCACCCGTTGCTCTCCCCGACGGGGCGCGTCCCATGGTCATAGCCAGTCCTTCCCGCAAGACAGCGATTTTCGCGCAGCTTGCCCCGAAGGTCGCATGGGCGGCCTGCGCGGTATTCACCACCTGGTCGACAGTCCACGGATCATCCCCTGCCTCAGCCACCACCAGGATACGATTGCGGCGCACCTTCCGCAGCGAGATCGCCCCCATCAGGAGACTACAAATGAAACTCCCCTCAACATAGAGACAGTTCTGCGTCTGCTCATTGACATCAGAGGCATTGACCACATTGGGATGAAGAATGAGATGATCGCAGACCGAGGCCAGCAGGCGCGCGGCGGGCGTAGCATCGCCGGCGTGGCCGCCGATGGCGCAATCAATGCCCGTCGGAACCAGGAAAACCGCGTTGAAGGCCTGGCTGCGTTCACAGCGGCGGCGGCGAAACGAGAAGATCGAGGACAGTTCTGGCAGGGGATGCGCCTCATCGCCCTGGATACCCTCCACCTCGCAGTGCCATCCCTCCTGGCCCCTCTCGATCAGGGAGAGCCTCAAAGGGACACAGCCAGGGGGACAGAAACGCTCAACACCGGCGGCAAGCCGCTGCATATCACCCGTCTCCACCAGGGAAGCGGGCAGAAGACCAGAGATTGTGTGAACTTTCATGGTGCGCTCCTCTCTCCTGGGAGGGTTGCCTGAAAACGTCCTGCGCTTCTGTACAAGGCAACCACTCCATGAGCAGATATTTATCTGAGTATGGCTGAAGCCGCGCGTCTCGTAGCGTGAAATACAGCGGCCAGAACAACGTCATGGTACGCCCCGGCCAGCAAGCCAGGGGCAGTAGCTTCAGTATAAAGGAGCAAAAACAATCATACATGCCGATCATTCATGAAGCACAGAGGGGTATGCTCTCCATAGAATTGATACTGTGAAGAATGGAGAATAGTCTATGCAAAACGATCCAGTCAAGCGGGGAGTCTCCCAGCTCACCAGCACCATGGCGCCGGTCAACAGCTACAACGAATGGGACCCCCTGGAAGAAGTCATTGTGGGACGCGTGGACGGAGCCATGGTTCCGGCATGGGATGTCATTGACGCGGCGACAATCCCTCCGGGCGCGGTAGAAACGTTCACCCAGGCGGTCGGTCAGCGAGGACAGCCCTATGCGCCCGAACTGGTCCAGGCGGCGCAAAACTGTCTCGCCGAACTCATTCACATCCTCGAAGCCGAAGGCGTAACCGTACGCCGTCCCGATCCAATGAACTTCGCGGCCCCCTTTCGCACACCAGCCTGGGAGGTCAAAAACGGCTTCAACGCGGCCAATCCGCGCGATGTCTTCCTGGTGGTTGGCGATGAGATCATCGAAGCTCCCATGGTGGACCGTGGACGGTACTTTGAAACCTGGCCGTATCGCACCCTGCTGAAGGACTATTTACGCGCCGGCGCGAGATGGACAGCGGCCCCCAGACCTCAGTTACTCGACGCCCAATACGATAGCACCTATCGCGTCCCCACCGGCAATGAAGCCATGCGCTATGTCATCACAGAATTCGAGCCTGTCTTTGACGCAGCTGATTTCATTCGCTGCGGACGAGATATCTTCGTGCAAAAAAGTCACGTGACCAACAGCCTGGGCATCACCTGGCTGCGACGGCACCTGGGAGAAACCTATCGCATTCACGAGATCGAAACCTGTTACCGCCAGGCCATGCACATCGATACCTCGTTCATGCCCCTGGCTCCAGGCAAAGTGCTTGTCAATCCCGAATACGTGCCCATCGAAAAACTGCCCGGGATTTTACGCTCCTGGGACATCCTGGAGTGTCCACCGCCAGTCATCACCCCCAAAAATCGGCAGGGATACGTCAGCAAGTGGGGCTGCGTGAACGTGCTGATGCTCGATGAAAAGCGCATGCTGGTGGAAAAGGCCCAGGAACCGCTCATCCAGAAATTAAAAACCTGGGGCTTCGAGCCTATTCCCTGCTCCTTTGAAGATTATTACGTCTTCGGAGGATCTTTCCACTGCTGCACGCTCGATGTCAGAAGAAAGGGTACCCTCCAGTCCTATTTCTAGCGGCACAAACGCCTTTATCAGTCATCCCGCATGTTCTCAACGCGGCAAGAAGGGCGCGTTGTTCCTCCCCTCCCGGGGGAAAAGATGACATGAACCATGCCTGATGTTTGATCCCGTTGGGAAGGTCGAGGTGGACTCCTCGTCGCTGCGCGACTCGCCCTGGTGCTTTTGGAGGTGGTGGG
>DASZXF010000983.1:0-11102 GCA_035546055.1 Ktedonobacteraceae bacterium | reverse complement strand
CGTCCCTCGCAGAACTTACGGCCCGCGCCAACCACTCAGCGACCTTCTCAGACCTTGAAGCCCGCGCAGACTACTCAGCGCCCTTCGCAAACCCTGGCACCTGCCCAGGCAGCCCGGCAACGCCCTTCGCAGAACTTACGGCCCGCGCCAACCACTCAGCGCCCTTCTCAGACCCTGAAGCCCGCGCAGGCACAGCGTCCCTCGCAGGGACTTCGCCCGGGGGCAGCGGCGCCGCGCGGACGTTCCGGTCCTGCCGCCGGCTCGCGCACACCCCTGCTCGCGCCTCCGGCAGCGGCTCGTGGCAGACAGCCCCAGGCCAGACGCAGCAACCGCACACCGGTCGTTATCTTTACCCTGATCGTGCTTTTGCTGATCGTGGCCGGCCTCCTGCTCTATTTTGTGCCCACCGCAACCGTTACCATCAGTTTGCAGGCGCAGAGCTACAGCCAGAACGTGCAACTTGTCGCCTCGGCCAATCCGGCCAGCGGCACTCCCGGTGAAATTCAGGCCCAGACCCTTGAATATTCCACGCCCGTCAACGGGCAGAGCACCGCCAGCGGACAGACCAGGGTTGGAGACACCAGAGCACAGGGCCAGGTTTCCTTCACCAACAACGGTACGGCTGACGTGGTGATTCCCACCGGCACCATCGTGCAGACTACCAGCGGCATCGCCTTCCAGACACAGGCCGAAGCCCTCGTCGGGCACGGCGGCAGCTTCCCCGCAGTTCCGATCACCGCTCAGCAGGCGGGCGTCTCCGGCAACGTCGGCGCCAACACCATCACCGTCATTCCGGCTGAGAGTCTGAGCAAAATCGCCGCGAACAACCACGTCAGTACACAGTCCCTCAGCCTGACCGTCACCAATCCGCAGGCCACCTCCCAGGGAGGCGCCAGAACCGTACCCGCCGCCACGCAGAAGGACATTGACGCGCTGAAACGCACCCTGCATAAGCAGTTGCAACAAAATCTGACGAGCTGGCTCAACGCGCAAACGCACAAAGGCGATTTCCACGGTACGCCCATGCCCAACATTCTCGCCAGCGCCAACCCGCTTTCCGGCGAACAGTTCAGCGGCCTGCCGTCCGTGGGCCAGGCCGAGGAAAGCGGCACCTTCACCGGCACGCTCACCGCGCACATCAAAGTCTTGATCGCTCGCGCCTCCGCCGTCAGCGCCGCCGCGCACGCCATCCTGAAAGCTGACGCGCTACAGACGCATCCAACGCCAATGATGCTGGCTGAGCAGTTGCCGGTCACGCTGGCCAATCCTAAAACCTCCGCCTCGGCGGACGGGACAAAGCTGACAATCAGCGGCAAAGCCACGGGCGCGGTAATCAAGCAAATCAACGCCCTGGCTATCAGCGGCACCCTGGCCGGGAAAAACGTTGACCAGGCCAGCAATGAATTAAAAACCAGTATGGCCAGAGTTGGCATACAAAATGTCCAGATTACCGTCACGCCCTCGTTCCTCAGTTTTATGCCCTGGCGCGCGGATCATATTCAGGTCATCCTCCAGGCGACACCACCGCCACCGGCGAATCCTGTGCCAAATGGTTAAAGGAGACAACAAAAACCGGGCTGCTTCGTTACACTAAGTAGTCACGGTAAACACGATGATACGGAGAAATACTTCATGCCACGCTTGATGGCCCTGGATGTAGGTGAAGCGAGGATCGGGGTCGCCCTTAGTGACCCCGGCGGTTTTCTGGCTTCGCCCTACACGACTGTGCATGTCTCGCGCAACGAAGCGGACACCTGGGCCAGATTACAACAACTCATCGCAGAAACCGAGGCCGAAGAACTGGTAATCGGCCTGCCCATCAGCCTGGATGGAGCTATCCACGCGCAGGCGGAACGTATCATGGCCTTTACCGAACGCCTGAAAACGCACATCACGCTCCCGGTAAGCTTCTGGGACGAACGGCTCTCCACCGTTGAGGCCAAGCGCCTCCTTGCCGAACGCGGAGCATATGGGCGTGTGCGCCAGCAGAAGAAAAGTAGTAGAGGAGGGAAAAAGAGCAATGGTCGCGGGCGTAAACAGCGCAACCAGCAGGAAATTGATGCCCTGGCTGCGGCTGTCATTTTGCAAGATTACCTGGATCAACATCCACGGCAGCACGAAAGCGAACAACCATTGCGGTCAAACCAGACAGAGGAAAATGAAGTATGAGAAAACGAGGTCGCGGCGCCATGATCGCCGTTTTTCTGGTAGCGATTGTAGTTTTTGGCGTCATCTGGGAAAGCTGGAATCTCGTCACTACGGTCTTTGAGCCACCCTCTACCAACCAGACCAAACAGATTAAACTGGTCATCAACCAGAACGAAACAGCTCCACAGATCGCCGATGATCTGTACAGGCAAGGCTTAATCCGTAACCCCCTGGCCTTCACGATCTGGGCCAGGGTCAAAGGTCTGGACACGACGCTCCAGGCTGGCGTCTACTACCTCACACCTGGTATGACCATGGATGGGATTATTGCCAAACTGCAAAATGGGCAACCAGACGGTAGAAATTTGCTGGTCATCGATGGCTGGCGCCTGGAGCAAATCGCGGACCAGGCCGATGGTCTGAAACTGAGCAACTATAGCAGGAAGGACTTCCTCAACTGGACCCATCATCCAGACACTTTCCCTGATGCGAACAAGTATCCCATCTTGAAAGGGAAAAAGAGCATGGAGGGTCTGCTTTTCCCGGATACCTATATTGTTCCGGTCAGCTATAACACGCAACAGATTATTGACATGATGCTTGATGAGATGAATACCAACATCAAGCCTTATGTGGCCGACGCCCAGAAGCAGGGACTTGACGAGTATGAGTTGATCACGCTCGCCTCAATTGTTCAACGTGAGGCAGCTAACACCGGGCAGATGAGCGCTATTGCCGGAATTTATCTGAACCGCCTGAACCATCCAGACTACGAAACCGTAGGATACATGGGAGCAGACCCGACCGTAGAGTATGCCTATACCTCGGACCATCTCCCGAAGGAAAATGGCAAATACTGGCCCAACCTCAACGATCTGGGGAATGGCAAGACGGTAGATCCAGATAGCCCGTGGAATACCTATACTCACAAGGGGTTGCCACCTACGCCCATCAGCGCTCCCAGCCTGAGCGCGCTCAAGTACACGGCCTCGCCGAAAAAGACCGATTGTTATTACTTCTATTCAAAACCCGGTACAGGTGAACTTGTCTGCGAACCAACGCTGCAACAAATTCTAGCGGACGAGCAGAGGGATCATCTGAACCAATAGATCTGTATACTGGTGCCCCTGCTCGCCTCCCGGTTCGGGCAGGGGCGACCAGCAACATAAGCGAGATTTGCTATGCACATGAATATCTGGCAGGTTATTTTCCTGGCACTGCTCCAGGGCGTAACCGAGCTTTTTCCGATCAGTAGCCTGGGTCACACCGTAATTGTCCCGGGTCTTCTGCCCCATCTCTTTCCCCCTGACTTTGCCACCAATACCGCCTGCGGCGGTAAAAGTTGCTTCCTGCCAGTTGTCGTCTCTCTTCACCTGGGTACCAGCATCGCCCTGCTCATCTATTTCTGGCGCGACTGGCTCCAGGTTATCATGACCATCGTCAACGGCGTCAAAAAAGGCAAAATCCGCCGGGGTACCGAGGAATGGGTAGGCTGGCTGATTATCATCGGCTGCATTCCCGGTGGCCTGCTCGGCCTGATTCTGCAAAAATACGCCGATGAGATTTTCAGCTCAGCTGTGATTGCCTCAACCTTCCTGGTTGTCAATGGCTCCATCCTCTTCATGGGCGAGGCCTTGCGCAAACGCGCCGAAGCCAGATTTGCCATCTCTGACGCAAAAGAGCGCGAGGCCCGTTTCCGTCCGCTCTCCTCGCTCTCCTGGAAAGAGGCGCTGATTGTCGGTGCCTGCCAGGCGCTGGCGCTGATTCCTGGCATTTCGCGCTCCGGCGTGACCATGGTGGGCGGCCTGGGCGTGCGCCTTTCGCATGAGGACGCGGCCCGCTACTCGTTCCTGCTCGGCACACCGCTCATCGCCGCCGCCGGTCTGCTGGAGGTACCGCATCTGTTCGGACAAAGCGCGCAGAACTGGCTCGCCATCATTGTTGGCGTCATCGTCTCAGGCGTAGCGGCCTTCCTCAGCACAAAATTCCTGACGAAATACTTCGAGAAAGGCCGCCTGACGCCTTTCGCCATTTATTGCTGGGCCTTCGGGCTAATTGCCCTGGGCATCCTTCTCGCCACTCACAGCAATTAGTCGTGAGATGCGGACGACTCTGAAGCCCCTTCTGACGCGGCTTCAGTTGTCCGCCAGCGCCCGGCATCGCGCTTCTGGTATTTGTCCATGACCGCCGCGAAGGCTGCATCCAGGTCAATATCGAGCGAATTAGCCAGGGAGGCCAGGATAAAGAGAATGTCGGCCATTTCGGCGGACACACTCCCCTGACCTTCGCTGGCTTTTTTGGGCTTTTCACCGTAGCTGTGATTGATCTCGCGGGCCAGTTCGCCTACCTCTTCGGTCAGACGCGCCAGGCTGGAGAGCGGGGACCAGTAATAGCTGTGCCATTCTTCTTTGATAAGCTGATCAATTTCTCGCTGAATATCCGCTAAAGTACGCATCTCTCTTCTCCCTCTGACATCCATTAAACGCCCGCGACCGGCTCTGCCATATCTTCGCTGAAGGCGGCGCGGGCCAGATTCCGGCTATTCCAGGCGAAACCGACGCCGCCGGACCGATCCACCAGAATCAGACCACCGGTGCCGATGGCCTTCGCGCCCAGAAAAGCAATCGCCGCATCTGCCGCTTCCTGCGCCGCACGTCCCTGGGCCACAAAGTCCGCCGCTCTTTTGGCAATCAGCAGGCGCGCGAAGTCCTCGCCATGCCCGGTGCAGGAAATGGCCGCGTACTCATCGGCGTAGAAACCGCCTCCCACCAGCGGGGAGTCGCCAACACGACCAGGATATTTATTGTGAATGCCGCCTGTCGAGGTCGCGGCGGCCAGCGCGCCTGTCCTATCGACCGCGACCGCGCCGACTGTGCCATGCTTCTCTTCGTCGCGCGCGGCCAGGGTGGCGATTTCGCGCCGAATAAAGCTCGGCTCGCTCTCAGGATCGATATCATGCTCCCGCAAATATTGCTTCCAGCGCTGATACTGACGCTCGGTGAGCAGATCATCAAAGGCACAACGCTCGATCCCCTGCTCCTGAGCAAAATACTCGGCGCCACGCCCGACCAGCAGCACGTGCGGACTGAGTAGCACATGGCGAGCCAGCGTGATCGGATTTTTCACCAGCTCAACGCCGGCCACAGCGCCAACTTCGAGGGTCTGGCCATCCATGATGCCGGCGTCCAGTTCAATATTACCCTCGGCGCTCAAGCAGGCACCTCTACCCGCGTTGAAAGCGGGATTATCTTCCAGACAGCGCACAGCAGCTTCCACGGCGTCCAGGGCGCTGCCTCCTTGTTGCAAAACATTCCAGCCGACCAGCGCCGCTTCCCGGCAGCCCTGGCTGGCCTCGGCATGACGATCAGGAGAAATGTCCCCGGCCCCGCCGTGGACAGCAATTGAGATAGGCATAATAGATATAACTCCTTGATATTCCTGGCATTCCGGCCCGGTTGACCTTATAAACAGACATGCAGGCTCTTTCATTCCAACACAGGGTATGAAAAACGAGAAGCTGTTCCTGCTCACCCCCGCGAACAGCCGCAGCGCGACCGTTAGAGCAAGGCCATGCTATCATGTAGCGCTATTTCTGGAAAGGACTGCCGTCCTCTGGCGCGCGATTGACAACGGCAATGGTACAACGCGAAATGCAGATGAGCTTTCCTTCTTCATCGGTAATCCGCACATCCCAGACATGAGTGGTCCTCCCCAGGCGCACCGGCGTGGCTGTACCTGTCACCGTCCCTTCGCGCTTGGCGCGCAGGTGGCTGGCGTTGATTTCCAGCCCAAAGGCCATCTGGCGGGTGGAATCGATACTGAGCGCGCTACCCAGGGATGCCAGCGATTCAGCCAGGGTAATAGAAATGCCGCCGTGAAGATACCCAAGCTGCTGGCGATGATTGGGACCAATCGGCATCGTCGCCACCAGCTTCTCCCTGGTCGCTTCCACCAGCGTTATATCGAGAACCTCCCAGACAGTTCCCTGGCGCATCTGATTAATCGTGGCAGTAATTTCGTCGCTGGAGAATTCCATAGATGATAAGTCCTCTCTGACGGATTGATGTACTGCAATTATAAACCATCGCCAGGGAAACAGCACCATGCTTTTCCGTCAGACTGGCACAGCAGGCTTCCCTTCCCGGTAAATGACAGAGAAGTGAACCTGTTCTGTATATAAAATACGTTGTATCATCACATTCATCTTTTAAAAGCAATTTTTTATAGGGCTTAAAAAGAGAAAACTTGCCGCGAAAGGCGGCAAGTTGACTGGCCAGCAAGCCGCGTGACGAGTATGGCACACGACACGCTGACCAGTGTTCTCTGAATCCCGGAAAACCGGGGGGTTAGAGGAACCAGGGTCTGGCATTTTCGGACAGACCGTTAATATACCAGTCAGTCGTCGTTTTTCCGGGATAGCTGACCGTTTTGTAGGTCATGCCTCCGGGATTGACGAAATTGTGAACCGGGTATCCCTTTTCCGCCAGCAGCATGGTCTCATGCCAGATGGGGCCGGCGCCATCAACGCCTGTGACATTGACCATCGGCGAGTTATCGTCGTTACCTGCCCAGACACCGACTGCTAAATCAGTGGTATAGCCAACCGTCCAGTTATCCATGAAATCCTGCGAGGTACCGGTTTTCACCGCCGAAGGACGAATCTGGCCCGGATTGCCGGCGTAACATTGCTGCATGGAATTACTGTAAAGGAACAGCGAGCTACATTTCCCGAATTCAAAGACGCGCGAGGCGTTGTCACTCAGCACCGTTGACATCATATAGGCGACCTGCGGACTCAGAACGCGAGTGCCCTTCATATCAGGGCGGTAGATAACCTTGCCCGTGGGATCTTTGACCACGGAAACCGCATGTGGCGGCACCCGGATACCTCCATTGCCAAACACGCCATAGGCCGATGTCTCATCGAGTAGATGAACGCCAAGCGAGCCCAGCACCATAGTATAGTTGGGAATGCCGTTATACGCGGTAATGCCCATCCTCTGTGCCGTCTTCAACGCGCTCTGTACACCAACTTTGGTCAGCAGCTTGACAGCGGGAATATTAAACGAGTTCTGCAAAGCATAGCGATACGTCACCAGGCCGTGATAGCTCATGTCGTAGTTATGCGGCGTATATGGCGGCAGTCCGCAGCAAAGCCGAATGGAGAACGGACCATCCATCACCGGCATACCCGGGCTGAGTCCCTCGCCAAAGGCCGTGGCGTAGATGAATGGCTTGAAAGATGAACCCGGCTGGCGCAGTCCCAACGAGGCGACATCGAACTCGCCATCTTTGGGATTAGCGGGATCAACATTGCCCAGCAAAACTTTAATAGCTCCTGTATGGTAATTGATCACCACTTCGGCGGCGTCGGAGAGATTATGCGTGGTCTTCATGGTCTTGATCTGCTCCTGGGCAACCTTGAGCACCTTATTCTGCAAGGGCAGATCAAGGGTCGTATACACCACCAGACCCGCGCGCGCCAGTTCATCCACCTTGACATTCAAATCGCGGGCCAGTTCCCGCAGAGTATAGTTGATAAAGTGAGGCGCTGATTGGTTGTGAAGGACGCCGCGATGCAGGAAATTCGGCTGGTGAGCTTCGGCAATGGCCGCGTTCTCCTGCACACGCGAGATATAGCCCTGCGCCACCATCTGGTCCAGCACTTCCTTCTGGCGCGCATAACTCGACCTGGGAAAGAGAAATGGGTCATAGAGAATACCGTTACGCGCCATGCCGGCCAGCAGAGCACTCTGGGCCAGGTCAAGTTGCGAGGCCGCGCTATGGCCGGGACGATCCTGCAAATTGAAGTACACGAAGGCCGCCGCGTCCACCCCATAGGCCTGCTCGCCGTAATAGGTGGTCGAGAGATACATATTAAGAATCTGCTGCTTGGTGTAGTGACGAGTAGCGTCGGGCGCGAGAATCATTTCTTCCAGCTTACGCAGGGCGGTATCCTGGTTGCCCACCACCGCGTTTTTGATGACCTGCTGCGTAATTGTACTGCCACCCGCGACCACGTGCCCTTTGCTCAGATCGGCAATGGCCGCGCGCACGATACCCGTAATATCGAAACCGGCGTTTTTCCAGAAGTTCTGATCTTCGATAGCCACCTGCGCATTAATCATATAAGGCGAAATCTGCGCAAGCGGCACCGTCGTCTGCAAGCCGTTTTTGGTCATCTGATAAATCATCTGATTTTGATCATCGTACATCTTCAGACTATCTTTGGGCAAAATATCTTCCAGCGTTACAATAGATGTCCCAAAACGCTGCTGCGTGGCGTTGACCAGCGCCACCGCACCTACCAGAATGGTGCTCATCACCAAAAAGATAATCAGCGCAATACTCGCCATCGGCAGTAAAGTCAACTGCGTGCCCAGGCGTTCCATGGCCGCCACATGCTGATTGCTTCTGCGCAAACTCTTCCGTTTGAGGTGCCTCCTCACCCGCCAGCCCAGCCGCTGCGAACCGCGATGAGGCGCTTTATACTGCACTCCGCGCGTCGCCGGCTGCGGCTTCTCACTCAAGCGCTGCGCCGCAGCCGCCCGGCTATGCTCCGGCAAGGTGGCCGGCCTGCGCTCCGGCGCCCGTTCTCCCGGCGTCATAGACGTTTCATCCGCCATCTCACGTTCCTTTCTGTCCCGTTTTCACTCTTGTCCCCTGGTCTTTATCGCTCCTTCGGCTCAGGCTTTGTAATTTGCTTCCGCTTTTAAGATAGAACACACTTCTACTTATCTATCAGCATCAGGGAATGCATAGATTTCCTGTTCACTTCCCCTGGCTCTTGTCTTCCCCCAAATCAAGGGCTTGTCCTGGCTCCTGTCGATGTGGCCTTATGATCCCGTCGGGGAAACAGACAGCGTTTCCCATATCCGCAGCTGGTGAAATTCATCAGGTGGCTATTTTCTGCGCTCGCAACACGATCCCTTCTCTCTCTAGTATAGCAGGATTTGTTCGGCAGAGTCAAAATATTCAGCTTATATCAATATATCCACTTTTATGAATATTGATCCTCATCCACACGTAGCGCCTGGCTGATGCGGGGACGCAGAGCGACTGTGGCCATGACGAGAAGGGCGAGCAGGCAAATGCTGAGCAGGGCGGCGAGCAGTTGCGCGATGGGCCAGAAAGGAATGATTTCGTGAACGGCGGGCACGCTCTGAACGAGGTAGAAGGCTTCTTCTCCGGCGCCGGCGGCATCTACCCCGGCCAGGGGTGAGAAGACGAAGGCGGGGAGGATGAGCCAGGAGAAGACGAGGCCGAGGACGCTGCCGAGCGCCAGCGCGGTTCCATAGACGATACCCTGCTCCCAGAGGAGGACGCTGGCGATCTGGCGGGGGGTACTGCCCAGGGCGCGCAGAACGGCGAAGTTGCTGCGCCGGGTGCGCGCGTTGAGCCAGGAGACCATGAGGTTGCCCAGCAGACCCAGCAGGAGCGCGACCGCCGCGCCGATGAGGAGAATGCCAATCAGGGCGGCGTAGAGCGGATCTCCGCTCAAAACGGTGTCGAGGGCACGCCGGTCCACAGCGTTGTCCAGTGCATAGGTACCGCTCAAGAGGACATGGCGCACATTGTTGAGGATCGCGGGATTGTCGCTGGTGCGCAACCAGACGCGGTTAGGGATGACGGTCTCCTGGTTGATGGCCAGGGCGACGACGCTATCGGTTTGATAATCGATGAGCACACCTCCATGCGAGATGGAGGCATCGGGCGAGGCCCGGCTGGCGCTGTCGTAAATGGTAGGAATAAAGTGGACGATGGCGACGACGTAATAATCCAGCGGACCATGGAAATCTCTGAGCACGAACTGCTGGCCGACGCCTACGTTCAATGAGTGCGCAGCGGCGTCGTCAATGATGGCCGGGATGACATTGCGCTTCGCGGCCTCTGCGCGCCGTATGAGCAGTTCTCTGGTCAGGGCAGCAACAGGTTGATCCCCATTCTGCAAGGTCCAGTAAACGGTGCTGGCGTAGGTGGAGGCATCGACGGCGCGCAGGTCGATGGGCACGCCTTCGCCACTCTTGCCGGTCATACGTTGGGTAGAACCGAGCGTGACCGAGGTGATGCCATCGAGTCCCTGATACCACCGCTTGAGCTGATCCCAGGAGAGATTCTGCTGCGAGAGGGGAATATCTCCGCTCAGATCTCCGCCGACCCGGTAGGTGGTCAGGTCGCGCAAACGCTGATCCTGGGTCTGCGCGAAGATCAGGGTGAACAGCGCGAAAGCGACCGCGAGGGCGAACAGCAGGAGCATGCGCAAAGATTGACGCGGCGTGCGCGCCATCTGCGCGAGAGCCAGCAGAGGAATCGCCCCACGTCCGCGCGCGACCAGGCGCTCTCCCAGGTGCAGAAGATGCGGGAAGATACGCAGACAGAGCAACAGACCGCCAACAAGCAGAAAAAGCAGGCCAATCAGGGTCGTCACTGGCAAAATCAGGGCGTGGGTCCGCACGTCCATGACGCCGGGGCTGGAGATGTAGAGCGAGAGCAAAAAGCCGAGCAGCGCGACCGCCGCCGCCAGCAGATCGAGATTGAAGCGCGTCCAGAGTGGCGGCTGGCTGGAGCGGGCGCGTTCCTGGCGCGCGGAAAGCAGGGTGGTATACATGACGCGCCAGCTTGAGAGGGCCATGACCAGACCAGCCAGGCCAATGACCAGCACATCTTGTCCGATCAATCCTGGCACGACCTTCAAGGGGTCGGCGGTTATCAATTGAATGGCCTCTTGATCGACCGGTTGCAGGGTCAGGCCGGCCAGTTCGCGCCCCAGGAAAATCGCCAGGAAAGGGCCGGCCAGCAGAGCCAGCAGAGCTGGTCCGGCGCTCTGGAGAAGCAGGGCACCGAGAATTTGAGGGACGCTGGCCCCACGACTGCGCAAGAGAGCCAGGGTAGCCGCCTGGCGCTCTACCAGCAGATCGGTGATCAAAAAGACGAAAAAGAGCACCAGCCCCCCG
>DASZXF010000982.1:0-4638 GCA_035546055.1 Ktedonobacteraceae bacterium | reverse complement strand
GACCGTGACGGCGCAGCACACGCTGATCATTCAAAATCAGGACACCAGTCTCCAGCCCGACGTGCTGCCTTTTCTTCAACCGCTTCAGCAAAATATTTACCACGAGTACACCTGGCAGCAGAATGCCTTTGCGCCGGTGGTCTACTCCGCCTTTTACCCGGTTTCCAGCCGCGCGGAGGCTCAGGCGTTGCAACAGAGCGCCAATGATGGACAGCCGCTCCCCTGGAATGATCCCGTTTCCACCGCATTGCAAATGAGCAAAGATATCCTGCGCTGGTCGCCCGATCCCCAGGCACAACTCATTGCGCACACGGGAGACACCGCGACGGCGCAGCTTACGGAGCAGAGTCCACACGTGGTTCTGCTGGTTACGCTCAAGCAACTCATCCAGCCCGGCGCCAATGGCCTCTGGTTCGTCACAGATGCGCGCACAAAAGGACTGACGGTCACGCGCGCGGACGCGCTCGATCAGCCGCTGCCCTCGTTGCAGTCCTCTCCGCTCCGGTTCGGCGGCACAAACGCCCTGGTCGATGGACAGACCACCGCCACGCTCTTTGACCACACCATGACACCCGTTAAACAGGCCACCAGCGTTCCGGTCACAGTTCACGCCGACAGCAGCTATTTCGGCTCACTTTCCTATACCAACCTGCTCAGCGGACAGCAGGGCATTCTGCTCATCTCATCTATGCCCAAAACAGAAAACTTGAATAAAGAATCCGGTCAGATGCTCCTGACTGGCGTGATTTTGAATTGATTCTGACTTTTGTCCCGCAAGCAAGCGCTTGCACCACCAGGAAAAGGGGTGATTCCTCACATGAACGAGAGAGTTTATACATGTTTTTGAACGAAACAACCTGAGCATGAAAAGCGCTGCTGCTCTTTCCCGAAATTTCCCGAGGTGGGAAAGAGCAGCAGCGAGCCCTTTTTCAGTTTTGCCGTATGTTGAGCGACTCAAGCAGTAGCTTTACCCCATCAATTTAGTAAATAACATCACCTGCTGGACGAGGGAGAGAGGAGAAAGCATTGAGAAATTCTGGAGAAAGTAGCCATTTTCATTGCTAACTCTACTGTTTCGTGCTACAATCTTTCGCGGCCAAATTGTGGATTTGATGAATAAACATCATTAGTGTATAAACACCGTTGAGAAGAACCGAATGCCTGAAGAATTTGAAGTCCTCCCGGTGGAAATCCACCTGCCCGGTCTGCTCAAAGTGCTGGGCGAGCATCTGTATTCCAATCCTCGCGTGGCGATGCGCGAATTGATCCAGAATGCTCACGATTCCTGCGTGCGCAGGCGCGAAGAAGATACCGCCGTCGCGACCGATTACCAGCCGGCGATTGCGGTACGCATCGATCACGCGGGTCAGAAGCTGCTGATCGAAGACAACGGATCAGGGCTGACTCACGATGAGATTACGACTTTCCTGGCCACGGTTGGCCGGGGCTATACACGCGAGCTGCGCGAAAAACTGGGCAATGCGGAGCGCGATGAGGCGCTGGAACTGATCGGCATGTTCGGGCTGGGCCTGCTCTCCGCCTTTATGATCGCGACAAAGATTGAGATTACGACCACCAGCTATCAGACGCCTGATGAAGCCTGGCGCTGGGTCTCGGAAGGCGGACAGAGCTATGCCCTGCATCGCGCCAGCCGCGCGTCGATTGGCACGACGGTGCGCCTCGACCTGCGCGAAGACGCGAAGTTTCTGCTGGACGCCCCGGTGTTGAGCGAAGCGCTGAAGGTCTATGTTGAGTTTCTTACTATTCCGATTACGGTCGGGGAGAATCCTACCCCGCTTAATAATCATCCGGCTCCCTGGCTGCTGGCACCAGGCGAAACGGGAGCAGGCCACAACGCCCTCTATGTCTCCTGGCTGATGGAACAATTCGACGTGCGCCCGCTGACAGTGCTGCCGCTGGCAGACATTACGACCGAGGATGGCACGGTCATTCCGCTGCATGGCGTGCTCTACGTCCCGCCCAGGTCGATCATTTCCATTCAGGAATACGGCCACGTGACGGTCTATGTGCGCCATATGCTGATTACCGAAAATGAACGCGAACTGCTGCCGCCCTGGGCGCGCTTTGTCACGGGTATCATCGATTGCCCGCTGCTCAATCCAACCGCCAGTCGCGAGAGTCTGCGCCGCGATGAGACGTATAGCGCGCTGCGCGAGGCGCTCGGCAAAGCTCTGCTTGAGCATTTCACCCACCTGGCCGAGCACGCGCCGATGGATTGGGCGGATATCGTCCAGGCGCATAACGATCTGATCAAGGGCTGGGCGGTGCGCGCGTCCGAGTTCTTCGTGCGCGTGGCCGATCTGGTCAGCTTCAAGACCAGCCGGGGTCAGTTGACCCTGCCCGAATATCTGCATGAAAACCCCGGACGCCTCTACTACTATCACGATATCGAGGGCGCGACCCAGGCGCTGGCGCTCTTTGAGGCGCGCCGCCTGGCGGTCATTGACGCGCGCTGGTTCGCCGATGAAGCCTTCCTCAAGGTCTACAGCGAGATGTTTGGCATCCCCCTGGAAGAATTGACCCCCGCCGCAGGCTATCTGTTTACACCTGTGACGGACAGCGAAGGCGTCTGGAAGGCTTTGATCGAAGCCTGCCGGGCCGAGGGATTTCCGGTGCGCCTGCTCTCCTATGAGCCTGCACATCTGCCGATGATTCTGCTCTACCCTCCCGGCGCGGAACGGGCGCGACGCGCTCAGCGCAATATGGAGGAACAGCGCTACGTCGGCCCGATTCGCTCGCTGGTACGCAACTATCTCCAGCGTCAGCAGACCGATGAGGCGATGATGAAGGGCGTGCTCCATCTCAATGCGCTCAATCCCCTGCTTCGGCGCGTGCGCGATCTGGGGCCGGCTCACCCGCATTTCGCGCCGCTGCTCACTATTCTCATTGCCAACGCGCGCATGTTCGCCGGACAGGGTCTTTCCGCCCAGGACACCATTGCCTGTTTTGAACAGATCAACAGTTCACTGGCCCACCTGACCGACCTCGAAATCCCGGCCAGCCAGGACCAGAGCGCGCTGACCAGCGGGATGCTGACCGATCTCGGCCTGCATCCCGACGCGGCGGCTCGCCTCTGCGCGGTCTGCGAAACGGTCGAAGCGCTGCTCAACAGCGATATCCACGCCCTGGCCGAACAGGCGCGCATCTCCTCGCTCATGCTGGCCACTATTCGCGAGGAATTGAAGCAGCGCACCACCAATCCTCCTTCACCGGTCCCCGCCGAACCGGACCCCGCCAGCGCCGGCGGGCGTGTCATTTCACTGCTCGAAGCTAAAGAGAGCAGACCTGCCCTGCGCCAGGACAAACCGCAGAAGGATGAATAGCTTATGAGCGACAAAATCGATATATGGGAGTGGACACACGCAGATCAAGAGCGCTTTCGTGCCGAAGGAGGCACCAGAGCCGCTATCATTGACCACTACGAAGAATTCTGGCGCTGTTATCACGACGATCCGCTTGGAGCCGAGCTGGCCATTCACCACGCCATCGAGGCCGCGAAAGCGTGCGACGAACCGCGCTGGGAACTGCACCTGCGCCACTGGCGTATCCAGAACTGGGTCAGCCAGAGCCAGGTCAGGCGTATGCTCCCCGAAGCCGTCGATCTGCTCGACCTCGCGGTTGATGAGCGCGTGAAAGATGTCCCGCAGCGCATCTGCGCCTATCATGACGTGGTTGAGTGTTATGTCGAGATCGATCCTGCCGGCTACAGTCAGGAGATCAAGGAAAATTCGGAGCACATTCTGTCCCAGTTGCCCAGACGCTACCCCTGCGCCGACTGCGCGCGCTCAAATCTGGCCAGAGCGGCGGCGGCAGCCGGCAAGGTGCAGGAGGCGGAACACTGGCTGGCCGAAGGCGCGGCCTACCGCCACGATGCCCCTACCGCGAGCTCAATGAGCGGACGCGGCCATACCTATATCTATCTTGAGCAATGGGACAACGCGGAGCACGCTTACCTGGAAGCAAGCAAACTGGCGCAAAAAGAAGAGGATGGCGTGCGCTATCTCTGGGCACTTCTCGGCATCGCCCGCGCCCGCCTCGGCAAGGGCGATCTGGCAGGCGCGCAGCAGGTCATGCCGCACGTCAGGCGCAACGCCAAATACGAAGGCAGTTCCAATCTGATCGCGGAAATGCTGAAAGTTGAAGGCTATATGGCCGAGCAGCACAACGCTCCCCAGGCAGCGCTGGACTACTTCACCCGTTCCGCGAAAATTTTTGAAGAACTGGGCTGCTCACGCGATGCCGCCGAAATCGCGCTGCACGCAGTAGAGATGGCCCGGGAACACCAGTTGACTGAAACGCAAGCCGTCCTGGCCATCGCCGCGCGGGCAGTCGGGGAGCTTCCTCCTGCCTCGCACGACCTCTACGAACGCCTGGCCGCGCTGGGCGTTGAGCCTGTCGTGCCCACTGCAAGCGAGACGACTGGCTCCCCGGAAACGGCTGAGCAACTCCGCGCGGAGGAGGAGCGCAAGGAGCTGGCGGACCTGGAAGAGATCCTGCACGCTCATCCGCAAAATGGACTCTTCCAGGGCATTACCTCCGCGCTGTTTCGCCTGGGTGTCTGGTATGATAGCCACGACCAGACCCGCGCGGCCCTGGATTACTTTATCTGGGCCGCCG
>DASZXF010000981.1:0-4506 GCA_035546055.1 Ktedonobacteraceae bacterium | reverse complement strand
ATCAACAGGGCCAGCAAGCCCGCGACCTTCAAAAAGTTCGTAATCATGTCAACCGTGGACTGCTGACTTTGCATCAAATCCTTGACGGTTTGCGTGGCGACCAGGGGAAAGTGCGCGTCAATGGCTCGCACCGCCGCGTCGGTTGCGGCCTGGTCCGCTGTCGTGACATCCACCGTCGTATAGGACGCGAACGATGCCGGCTTCCCGGCCAGGTAATAGTCAGACGAGACGAGCAGAAGGTTGCCGGCCTGGGCAAATGCCCCCGTGTTGGCGATAACCCCGGCGATGGTAACGTCCAGCGTTTGACCAGAACTGGCCGCTGTTTTGATGTAGATCTTAAAGCTGTCGCCCGCGTGCTTCTGATAGCGATCCAGGAAATCCTGGGTGACCACGACCTGGCCGTTCTGCAAGATTCCCGCCACGCTGCCATGGTCCGGCTGCACAAAAGTTGGCGGCGTCACCAGGGGATAGCTCCGGGCATCGACCGCCGCGATGGTGAACGCCTGGGAAGCCGGGTCGGTCGCATTGAGAATACCGCTGGCCCCAATCACCGGAGAGTAACTGGTAATCTTTCCCTCGGATTTGAGTTGAGCAAAGAAATCCAGGTCGCTGGCTTGCAGCGGTGAACCTGGAGCGATTACCGCGATGTCGCCCCCGTTGCTGTCACGCATATCGCTGGTGAGGGAGTTCTGGAGCATCGCCCCCACCAGTTGCACCGCTACCACGGCCATCACTCCCACCGCGACGCAGAGCATCGCCAGGACAGTGCGCTGGCCGCCACGCTTGAGGGCGCGGGTGCTGTGATTAAAGTACAGAGCAATCTTCATAGACATTCAATCCTTTGCCAGACGCCTACTGCGTAATGACCCCTTGAGAATGGTCGAGTTCAGCGAGCTGTCCATCGACGATACGCAACGCCCTGTCCGCGTGCGAGGCTACTTTTTGGTCGTGGGTTGCGATAATGAACGTCTTGCCTGTCTGATCGCGCAGATCGGTAATCAACTTGAGAATATTTTCGCCGTTGCGCGCATCCAGATTACCGGTTGGCTCGTCGGCAATCACCAGCGCCGGATCAGTCGCCAGCGCGCGCGCGATAGCCACCCGCTGCTGCTCACCGCCGGAGAGCTGGTTTGGACGATGATGGAATCTGTGGGCAAGACCCACCAGCTTGAGCAATTCCTGCGCCCGTTTGGCGGGCGAACCTTTGTGCTTGCCAACGTACAGCGGTACTTCTACGTTCTCCTGGGCCGTCAGCGTGGGGATCAGATTGAAGGCCTGGAATACCATGCCAATGCTGCTGTTGCGCACCGCCGCCAGCTTGCCTTCGCTCATCTTCGTAATATCGATGCCATTGATAAAAATCTGGCCGGTGGTAGGATTATCCAGACCCGCGACAATTCCCAGGAGCGTGCTCTTTCCCGAACCGGAGGGGCCGACAATCGAGACAAACTCCCCGCTGCGAATCTGAAAGCTGATCCCTTTGACAATCTCTATCGACTCGCGCCCCAGAGGCAGCTTCCTGGTGATATTGCGCACATCAATGACCACCGCGCGCTGATCGGCTTTGGTTTCCTGCACAGCCTCTGCAATGGCCACCTGAATCTCTGGAGATAACGTCTGCGGTTCTTCTGCTTTAACGATTGAACTCATGAGCTTTGTATTCCTTCCTCTCTTTCAGACAAGGTTGCGCGCGAATTACCTTGAAATGTCCGGCGTGCTCGCGCTGCTGCCGGTCGTCACCAGGTATGGCACACGAGCGGGAAATTCCAGCCCGCTGTTCAGCATCCGCGACCCCTCGGTTGCTTCTCTGCTGAGATGCTCGCCCGGGGCAAAGATGTCGCGTCCGAATAAGCCTTTCACCAGCACAAATGACTCAAGATAGCGGTCAGCACAATAGCTCTCTGGATGATTCTGCAAGGCCCACCAGCGCGCGCGCAGCTCGGCGATGTCGGGCTGCATATAGGCTTTCCCGCTCTCCGAGTGGTGCAATCTGATGGCGTGCTTTTTAATCTCGATATAATCGGTGACATCCACAAAAAGGTTGGGCGCGAAGCCCCAGTTTTGCAGAGGGGGTTCGGCATAGAGGATACAGTCGACGCAGCTCGAACGTCTGGCCGCGTTGACTGTAGCATCGGCCACCGCGTCATGGTCCTGGTGACCATAGCCAAAATTCTGCGGGTAGTGGGTAATCACAATCTGCGGGAGAAGCTCGCGGATATACTTCTCAATCAGAGAGACGCTATGAACATCGAAGGCGAGTTTTCCATCAGATAACTGGTGTTGAATGAGCGAATAACCCACCTCTTGCGCGACCGACCTGGCTTCCGATAAGCGCACAAGATCTACCGCAGTGGTGCTCTGTTCACCCGCAGTCAGCGTCAGCACATGCACCTGGTACTGAGAGCGCGCAAATTTTGCCAGCGTACCCAGGCAGGTCAGCGCATCATCATCAGGATGGGCAAAGACAGCCAGAACTGTGGGATGCGGACTACTCATCATGTCCTACCTTTCTACAAATCAAAGAAAAAGCCGATCTACGAATTATCAGCGTTTGAAGTCTGGTAGAGCCAGCTGGTGGCTTCACCGTAGAACTGAGCAACGCGCTCTGGATTATCCGTTGAATACAACTGCTCAGATTTGACAGCATAGCCAAGGCGTTGCAGGTTGTACGCCGTGAAACGATAAGCGGGAGGGTACTGCGCTAATTCTTCGCGGTGCAGCTCCAGGCGGTCGGAGGGATAGACCGGAACCAGGGTATCTTTCTCATAAACCGCGTCGAGGGTTAAAAGCTTCCAGGCGCCCGCGCGCTTCTCAACGCGAGAGCACAGGCGGCAGTAGATAGTCGCGTCAGCCAGCACTCCCTCCATGACTGAGCGTCTGATGATCAGCGTATTCGTTTCCGCGAGGGCTCGATCTTTGTAGACCTGTACCTGCGTAGGACCGGTGAGATGGGTGAGGTGCCAGCTTGCTTTTCTGGACTCCAGCCTGCGGGACGCGGTGACATACTCGTCGCCCGTACCCTCAAACCATCCCAGGCGGATAAACGAATCCGGGTGGTAGCAGGTGCTTAGCTTTTCCCACTGTTGCTGATCCCGATACATGCGTTCAAACTGAACCAGGTCGGCGATGGCCAGCCTTTCCAGCAACTCTGCGAATGCGGACGTTTCGTTCATACACTCTCCTCTGGCAGTTTCCCGCATTCCTGGGCCAGGAAACACTGCCTCAACTCCTTTGGTAAAAACTGTTTGTAGCTTATGAGGTCGGGTTACCTCTCTCTGACCAGGCAGGTTAGTGGACAGTAAAACAGGAGGGAATACTTGGGGTAGCAAATATGCGCGGAGCGCGAAGAGTTTCGAGCGTTTTCCGGGACAAGAGAGAGACAAAAGCAGCGGTTCTCTCACCGCAGACAAAGCACGCTTTCACCGCGCGCAAGAACTGCGAAGAGGCAACGCACTTACAGCGAAAAAGCATTTTGTAAGCTTGGACTGGACCTGTGAAACACCTCCTGCAACGCGATCTAGAAAGGAGGAAACCTTGAGCACACAAAAGATTCTGGTGACAGGTGGCTCACGAGGCATTGGCAAAGCTACTGTCCTCGCCCTGGCCCGATCTGGAGCCGACGTAGCCTTTACCTATAGCAGCAATGAAAATGCCGCGGCTGAGGTTCTCGCTGAAGCGCAAAGCACGCAAGGGCGCGTGCTCGCCATCCAGGCCGATGTGCGGGACTATCAGCAGGCCAGACAGGTCATCGCGGATGTCCAGGAGCAACTGAGCGGCCTGGATGGGCTGGTGCTCAATGCAGGGATTACGCGCGATGGCATCTTTGCCATGATGTCCGAAAAAAATTGGGATGAGGTCATTGAAACGAATCTGAAAGGCGTCTTCAACTACACGCGAGCCGCCATCTATGGCATGGTTCTCCAGCGTTCCGGCAGGATCGTCTGCGTGAGTTCTGTCAGCGGTGGACGGCTTGGCGTGGCCGGTCAGACCAACTATGGAGCGACCAAAGCGGCGCAAATCGGTTTCGTGAAATCTCTCTCAAAAGAAGTGGCGTCCTATGGCATCACAGTGAACGCGGTCGCGCCAGGCTTTATCGAAACAGATATCTGGCAATCTATCCCGGAGGCAAAGCGCTCGCATTTGCTCAAAAGCATTCCTCTGGGCCGGCTCGGCCAGGTGGAAGAAGTCGCGGCAGCGATCTGTTTTTTGCTTTCCCAGGAAGCCAGCTACATTACAGGAAACGTCCTGACCATCGATGGCGGATTAAGCGCCTGAGCCAGTCAACATTCAAACGACAGACGGAAAAGCAGGAGTGCAGAGGGCGTCAGCCCTTTGCCGGGGCGCGGGGTGCCTCCCTGAAAAGCAGGAGCGCAGAGGGCGGCAGCCCTTTGCCGGGCCTCCTGAAGCGACAGGCGAAAAAGCGGGAGTGCAGAGGGCTGCAGCCCTCTGCCGGGGCGCGGAGTGTCCCCCTGAAACAACAGGCGAAAAAGCGGGAGCGCAGAGGGC
>DASZXF010000980.1:0-8959 GCA_035546055.1 Ktedonobacteraceae bacterium | reverse complement strand
TCCTGCGAGGCGCCGCTGGCCGCCGAACCGATCAGGAAGAGAACGACACCGATCAGGAACATCGGCTTGCGTCCGAACATATCGGAGAGTTTGCCATAAATGGGCACCATGACCGTCGAGGTCAAAAGGTAAGCCGTCGTCACCCAGGTATAGCGATCCAGCCCGTTAAATTCGGCAATGATACGCGGCATGGCGGTCGAGACAATCGTCTGATCCAGCGAAGCCAGCAGCATAATCAGCAGCACACCGATCATGGTCAGCAGCGTTTCACGCCTGGTAAAACGCGGACCCTCCTCTGGCGCTCCCGGATTCCCCGCCGGCGCGTCAGGGGCGTTGCTGACCTCCTGACGCAATGGTGAAGTGGTAGACATACGTATTCCTTCTCCATGATTGATTTAAGACAACGTTTTTTCAACAGTGATCCCATGTAAGAGAATGGTTTCAATAGAGCCGGCGAAGACTTCCGGGGAAACTTCCTCTTCCAGGACAAGACGTTCGGATACATGCGATGAGAGCAGACTGAACAGCGCCAGCAGCATGACGCGCGGGGGCAGCGGTCTGAACTCACCCGCCGCGACCCCCTGCTCAAGAACGCCGAGGATGCTGCGGGCCAGGCGCTGCCACAATACCTGGATCTGACTCCCCTGCGCGGAAAAGATGCGCTGCAAATCAGCCCCGTTGTAGGCCGAAGCCAGAAAATGCGCCCGCTTGCGCCTCAACTCGCCCGACATGATGACCAGCACAGCCCGCAAACGCTCGCAGGCCGTGGCACGCGCGGCGATGGCCTCTTCAACATCCGCGAGCAGACGCTCCATCTCGCGCGTGAAAAGAGCCACAACCAGCGCCTCCTTGCACGAAAAATGCAAATAGACAGTTCCTTTGGCAATGCCAACCCGCGCGGCAATCTCCTCCATCGAGGTATCGTAATATCCCCTGGTACGAAAGGCCTCCTCGGCAGCCTGCAAGATCAATTGCTCGCGCTCACGGCGCTGGCGCTCCTTCAATGAGACAGATGCTTTCGGCGCACCCATGCTTCACCTCCTCCGGCAACCCCCGGCCAACTGGCCACGACCAACCGGATGGCTTGACTCCTTTCAGCTTTTAGACCGAGCATTCTTAAAACTGACTGATGGAAATGTTTCTTGACCTTCCAGTCATTATTTTACCTTGAGGTCAGCTATCTGTCAAGTAAGTATTCTTTATGAGGTCGGGGTGATTAGCTTGACGGGTTAGCAATTCTCCGCTATGCTTGAGACAGACATTAGATGTAAGAGAGACGCATCCTTTATGTCGGGAGTATTCTGAGGGAAGGACAGGCCAGCCATGTCAACGAACACGCCACATGGTCAGTTAAAAGAGCGGCAGCGCCAGGAGCGGGCGGAGCTGATTCTGGAGACGGCGGCGAGTATTCTGAGCGATAAGGGCTATCATGACACGTCGATGGATGAGATTGCGGCCCAGGTGGGGGTAGCCAAGGGGACGCTCTATCAGCATTTTGCCAGCAAGGAAGATCTTGTGCTGGCGCTGTTTGCCCGCGAAATCGAGCGCACGCAGCAGATGGTCGATCAGACGATGAACGGTCCGGGCAGCGCGCGGGAGAAGCTGGAGAAGCTGCTGGTGTGGATGTACCAGCGTTTTTCGCGTCAGAATCGCCAGCTCTTATGGACGATTCACGATACGATTGGAAAAACGGCCCTGGAGGAACGCCTGCACGTGCGGGAACACACTGGCCGGCTGTATCCCGCCATCGAGAGTCTGTTTCGCGCCGGCCAGGAGGCAGGCGAATTCGCCCGCTCGTGCTCCACGGCGGTGATGCTGGCCAGCTTTTTGAGTCTGCTTTCCCCTCGTGGCTATGAATTGGTTCAGGAGCGCGAGCAGATGACGCCGGAAGAACTGGCCCACCAGGTGGCCAGGATCTTCTTCGAGGGCATCAACGCGCGCCAGGAGCGGTAGCAAGGCGGCAGGGCAGACAGGGGCAAAGGCCGTCTGTTCACTGCCCGGCGGTTGTGATACAATGGGCGCACTATGACCACCCGATCCCAAAAGCATCATATACACCCTGCCGGAGAGGCGCAGACGCTGGATGAGCGCCTGCATCGCGCTGGCCTGAAGGCCACTCAACCCCGTCTGCTTGTGCTCGGTCTGCTGCAAGAGCTGGGCGGACATCGCTCAATTGATGATATCCTCAAAGAGCTGCGCGCCCGCCAGACGCCGTTACCACGCGCTTCAGTCTACAATGTCATCTCGACCCTGGTCAGCCGGGGACTGGTTATGCTGGCCGACGCCGGTCCCGGACCGGCGCTCTACGAGGTCAGCCTGACCTGGCATCATCACTTTGTCTGCATTTCCTGCGGACGCATCATCGATATCCCCTGCGTGGTGGGAGAAAAGCCCTGTCTCCTGCCCGACTGGCTACCTGGCACGGTCGAGGAAACACAGATTATCTTTCGCGGTCACTGCGCCTCCTGCCTGGCCAATCCCTCCATATGATGCTCCCGCAGAACAGGGCTTTCCTCTTCTCATAAACGCTTCAATAGAAAACGGCTCATTTGCCTCCCCACCCCAAAAAACATCTTCTACATCTTTTGGGGTGGGGAGGCAAATGAGAATGGGAAAGCCGTGTCCTGCCGGCGTAGGTATTTGTCAGGGGTTGATGAGTGTGGTAAAATGGATGCTGTCTAAATTAGCGCGGGTATGGCAGGCCAGAGAGCTGCCTGGACGCGCCTGTTGGGTGTGGAGGATGGTCTTCATGCCCCTGTTGTTCACCTGTATAGAAAGTCTCTCGAAGTATGGCAGAAAAAGAGTACCTGACGACCAGCACCGGCGCCCCCGTTTCTGACAACCAGCATTCATTGACCGCTGGCAATCCTGGCCCGACGCTGCTGGAAGATGTCCATCTGATTGATAAACTGGCCCATTTCGACCGCGAGCGCATTCCTGAGCGCGTGGTCCATGCCAAGGGCGCGGGTGCGCATGGCTATTTTGAGGTTACCCATGATGTGACACAGTGGACCAGAGCCGATTTCTTGAATGAGGTGGGCAAGAAGACGCCGCTGTTTATTCGCTTTTCGACGGTTGGCGGGGAAAGGGGTTCGGCGGATTCCGCGCGCGATCCGCGTGGCTTTGCCATCAAGTTCTACACGAACGAGGGCAATTACGACCTGGTTGGCAACAATACGCCGGTCTTCTTTATTCGCGATGCGATCAAGTTCCCGGATCTGGTTCATACGCAGAAGCGCAATCCGCAGACGAATTTGAAGGACGCCAGCATGTACTGGGACTTCTTTTCGCTCACGCCCGAGTCGTTGCACCAGGTGACAGTGCTTTTCTCGGATCGTGGAACGCCGAAGACGCATCGCAACATGGATGGCTTTGGCTCTCACACGTATAAGTGGATCAATGCCGCCGGTGAAGCCTTCTGGATTAAATATCACTTTAAGACGGACGCGGGCATTGAGAACTGGACACGCGAGGAGGCCACGCGCATGGCCGGGGAGAATCCCGATTACGCCACGCAGGATCTCTTCAACCACCTGGCGAGCGGACAGACGGCGACCTGGACGGCGTATGTGCAGGTGATGCCGCTGGCCGAGGCGGCGACCTACCGCTTCGATCCTTTCGATGTGACGAAGGTCTGGCTGCACAAGGATTATCCGCTGATTCCCTTTGGACGCATTGTACTGAATCGCAATCCTGAGAACTACTTCGCCGAGGTGGAGCAGGCGGCTTTCGCGCCGACGAATATCGTGCCGGGCATTGGCTTCTCGCCGGATAAGATGTTGCAGGGGCGCATTTTCTCGTATCCCGATACCCATCGCCATCGCCTGGGCGGCAACTTCGATCTGCTGCCTATCAATCGTCCCATCGTACCGGTGCGCAGCTACTCGCGCGATGGCTATATGCGCTTCGACGGCAACGGCGGCAGCAGCGTCAACTACGAGCCGAACAGCCTGGGAGGTCCGCAGGCCGCCAGGGAGTTTGAGCACCATCCGCTGCCCGTCAGCGGCGAGACGCAGCGCAGCGGCTACCGCGACGAGAGCCAGGACTTCGTGCAGCCGGGTTTGCTCTATCGCCTGATGAGCGAGGATGCGAAGACGCGCCTGGTCGGTAACCTGGTCGCGCACATGAGCAGCGCCCGTCGCGACATCCAGGAGCGCCAGGTCCGTCTCTTCGCTAAAGCTGATCCCGACTACGGCGCCCGCGTGGCGCAGGGTCTGGGCCTCGAAATGCCCGCCGAACCCACCGCCGCCGACTAAAAAGAGAGAAAAAAAGAGGATCGGCAGGATGGGCAGCTGCTCGTCCTGCCGATCCTCCTTTTGAACCATTCCTACCAGTCCGCCAGCGGCACCTGGCCGGTGCGCCAGGTCCATTCACTGTCGTGCATGAAGCGCACGCCCCAGGACTCGTGAATCTGCCAGTCGCGGAAAGTGTTGATGCAGTTCCAGAGCGCTTCGGCGTTGGCTACGCTGCCCTCTTTGAGCAGAGCTTCGGCCAGGGGAATGAAGTCGGCTGGCTTCTCAGGCGCTTCCTCGACAGCCTGCATAAGCCATTTGTGATAGGGATAGAGCATGTGGTTATAGGCCAGGAGCAGGCGGGCGGCGTAGAAAACCATTTCGCTGGTGGCGTGGGCCATCAGGTACACAGCCTGCCTTTTGGCGGCCTCGCCGACGAACCAGCGCTGGGCCTGCACCTGGCAATAGAAGGAACGCATCTTCCGCTCACGCTCGTGTTCCTGGTAAACCGGGATCTGTTGCAGCAGTTCCGCGAGCTGCGGGAGATGCGAAAAGGCGATCTGCACGCCGCGAAAGGCCGCGCGCGCCGGTTCGCTGCCCCGCTGAGCGACCTCGTGAAGAAAGGCCTGATCGATAATTTTCCCATCCACGTAGCCATCGGGATAGTCGCAGATCTCAGCGTTGATGTATCCCAGGTCATCAATGGCCACGCGCCTGGCATACTCCTCATCAGTGACCACCAGCAGAATATCGACATCGGAGTTGACACTGCCCCATCCCTTCGCCAGCGAACCACCCACCAGCAGCGCCAGATAGCGCGGATCATCCTGAAACAGCGCTTTCAGGCGCTCAACAACCTGCAAATGATGGGCTTGCATGTACATAAGACAATCCCTTTCTCAGCAAACATGCGTGAAATGAGGCGCCGGAGCACGCACCCTGACCACGCCCCGGCATGAGCACAACTATAGTTCGCCCAGTCTAACACAGGCCAGCCGGTCCTGTAAACGTTTGCAAGCTCCCTCAGTAGAATGACTTACCCCAAAAATGGCTCCATGTATGCGCGAAGGATCATCATCTGTTGCTGGAGCTATTCCATGTGCTGAGCTTTCTTTTTCTGCTTCTTGTATACTATTTTTCAAGCGTGAACATCTCTACTTAATCTATCAAATGCAAGTTATTATATAAGCACAAATGACGTTAAAATTGTATTAAGACGCATAACATGGCAAATTGCCTTGACAGGAGCGCAATTTTTATCTTATACTCTTAACTGTTCAACAAATGAAAAAAGCTGGTCTCATGGAATACTTCCAGCACACGCCGATACGGGCCGTCAGCTCTTTTTTCTCATAGAACGGGAAAAGCCGTTACCTCATTCGTCGATGGGGATGAATGGTCACAGGAGCCCAGGTACACAGGCCCACCATCTTCAAAAACGGTCATAGCGAGCATTTCGTAGAACATGCTCTCTCTTTGCGTTTTTCGCAGGTCTGGCAAAGCGGCCAGATGTTCATAGAGGGTGGTATGACAGGAGAGGATATGGCTCACAGCGGGGACATGCTGGCGGTGCGCCAGCGTGTCGCTTGAACCGGTGCGTCGCTTGTGTAACAAGCTTCCATTTCTGACAATCGCCAGGGGATACCGTCAATGGCGCGCGAACCTCGCAGGGCGGACAAGCTCTCGGCAACGCGCGCAGGAGACGTTCACCTACCAGAGCGACTAGACGTTGTATACGAACGAATAGAGCGAGAAAGGGCACTTGATGAGAGACGTTTGGAATCATATCTTTGCGCTCCCAGCAGAAAAACGGGCACTGCTGGTAACGCTGCTGGGGCGCGAACAGGAGATGGTCGCCATTCGCGCGCTCCTGCAAGAACCGGAGATGCGCTTATTGACGCTGACTGGACCGGGCGGCGTGGGCAAGACCTGCCTGGCGCTGCACGCGGCAGTGGAACTCTCGGCGCTGTTTGTGGATGGTGTCTGCTTCGTTTCTCTGGCTCCCGTCCACGCTACCCACCTGGTTCTGCCGACGATTGCCGAGGCTCTGGGACTGAGTGAGCGCTCCGACCAGCCTTTGCTCTCGCAAATCCAAATGGCTCTCCACAATAAACATTTTCTCCTCCTGCTTGATAACTTTGAACATATTGCTGACGTTGCTCCCATCCTGAAAGAATTGCTGACTGCCTGCCCCCGGCTGAAAATCCTGATTACCAGCCGCACGCTGTTGAGCTTATTGGAGGAGCGGGTGTTTTACATAGCTCCGCTGGCTCTGCCCGATCCGGCTCATCTGCCTCCCTGCGAGGAACTGGCGCAGGTGCCCTCGGTGGCGCTGTTCCTCCAGCGCGCGCGGGTGGCCTACCCGGATTTCAAGTTGACCGAGGAAAACGCCGCGACCATCGCCAGCATCTGCATCTACCTGGATGGTCTGCCGCTGGCCCTGGAGCTGGCGGCGGCGCGTTTGCAGCTCTTTTCGCCGCAAGCGCTGCTGGCGCGGCTGGAAAATCGCCTCTCCCTTTTAACCTTTGGCACGCGGGACGCGCCCGAACGCCAGCAGACGCTACGCAAGACGATGGAATGGAGCTATCATCTGCTTTCGCTGGAGGAGCAACGCCTCTTCCGCCGCCTCTCCGTTTTTGTCAGGGGCTGTTCGCTCCAGGCCATTGAGGCGCTGAGCGACGTGGCGGGTTCACAGAATGAGCCGCTGTTTGACGCGATTACATCGCTGCTCAACCAGAGTCTGCTGCAACGCGAACCGCAGAGTCCCGACGGGGAACAGCGTTTTACGATGCTGGAGACGATCAGGGAATACGCCCTGGAATGTCTGCAAAAAAGCGATGAGGAGGAGATGATTCGCCAGGCGCACGCCAGGTATTACCTGGCGCTGGCGCGGACGATAGAGCAAAAGGTGCTGGCAGGCGAGATTCCGTGCTGGGTAGAAAGCGAGTTTGACAACTTCCGCATGGCCTTTAGCTGGTTCCTGGCCCAGCGCGATGTGCTCAGCGTACTGGAGATGAATGGCGCGTTGTGGGCTTTCTGGCTGCACAATCCGACGCCCCAGGGCCATCGCTGTATCAAACAGGCGCTGGAGGCGGTGCGCGCCGAACTGGGCGAACAGGCCTTTATGGCGCTCTGGAAGCAGGGTCAGGCCATCGGCCAGGAACAGAAGCAGGTCAACACGGAGCCGCTGGTGCTGACAACGAGCGCCTCCGCGCGTCCCAAAAATCTGGCTCCCTACTCTAACCAGTTGACCCCGCGTGAAAAAGAAGTCCTGCATCTGCTCTCCCAGGGCTTGAGCAGCGCGCTGATCGCGGAAAAACTGGTGATCGGCCTGGTGACGGTCAATTCCCACGTGCGCACCATCTACAACAAACTGGGAGTCTCCTCCCGCAGCGCCGCCACCCGCTACGCCCTGGAACACGGCCTGGTCTGACAACCGCGAGCCAGAACAGCGGGAAATAATACCAGCAATACGACACGCTCTGATATGCGTGTCGTATTGCTGTTCAGGTGAACGAAGAAGGTGTGTGAGGCTCATCGTTGCTGCCGTGGGTAGTATAAGAGAGACATAGATCCACTTATCGCCACGTTTTTTACAAAAAGCGTAAGAGCTATCTCATATCCGTTGTTAGATATCCAGAGAATGGAAGCATGAGAGAGACAGGCCTTTATCCATATGCTATAATGGCGCAGTGGCTTTTCAGCCTGGCTCCGCACAAATATAGAGGGGAAAGTCTGCTTGATTACACTTATCGAAATAGATGGGTTCAAAACGTTCCAGAACTTTAAACTGGAACTATCCCCCTTTCAAGTTATTGTTGGCACCAATGGAGCAGGCAAAAGTAACTTATTCGACGCGCTGCGTCTGCTGACCCGCCTGGTAGATACCGATCTGCGTTCGGCTTTCCAGGAATTACGAGGTGAAGCTGCTGAGCTTTTTACCCTTTTTCCTGATGGGCATTCGGCCAATACGATCACGCTGGCAGTGGAGATGCTGGTAAATCGAACCATCAAAGATAGCTGGGGTGCGCAGGCCAGCTTGAAATTTATACGGATGCGTTATGAGCTGGAAATTATGCGCGTCAATGAACAAGGGCTGGAAAGGCTCTATGTTACCAACGAGTCTCTCAAAGCCATTGCTCGTGGGGAAGATCAGTGGTCAAAAAAACATGGTCTGACAGTCCAAAATGGCTGGCTCCCGAAAGTTACCGGAGGGCGAGTCGCTTTTATCTCAACAGAACGTGCTCAGACACGAAATGGCCACATCACTATTCACCTTCACCAGGATGGTCATGGTGGTCGTAAGTCATCTGTAGCCGAAAAAATAGAGCGCACTGTGCTTAGCAGTGTTATCAATACTGAATTTCCGCATGCTTTCGCCGCCCGCGAAGAGATACGCACCTGGAAGTTCCTTCAATTAAACCCGGAAGAGTTACGGAAGCCAGGATCTATGCTGGCCCCGCCCTTTTTGACTTCCGATGGAAAATATCTGCCGAACGCCTTAGCGCGCATGCAAACTGAAGAACAATTCAGCCTGACAGATGTCTCTACTGACCTGGCTACCCTGGTACCTGGCCTGCTCAGGATAGAAATAGAAAAGGATGAGGCACGCAATCAGTATGTTCTCAAAGCTATCATGCAAGATCACACGGTTTTCTCCTCGCGCGTGCTTTCTGATGGTACCCTGCGTATGCTGGCTCTGGCTACGCTGAAAAACGATCCTGAAC
>DASZXF010000979.1:0-5739 GCA_035546055.1 Ktedonobacteraceae bacterium | reverse complement strand
CGCTCGCCAAACCTCATCCTTTCCCTATGGGTGGGGTGGGGAAACGCGCCCTTGCGGCGCGGGAAAAATTGGGGAGGACTGATATGGGAGTGGGGAAGGGACACGCGGCGCTAGAAACATTGGGGAGGACTGATAACGCGGGAAAGAGAAAGTGAACAATTGACAAGCCGTCAATTTCCAGGTACTCTGACAACTAACCCCTGCAATCTCAAGCAAAGGAGTGCTCACAAGCTTGAATGAACCCGTCTCGTTACGTCGCGTTCTGAAGTTCCGCACTGTCGTTTCGACGAGTACGGGACTGGCTTACGCGGCCATCAGCTTGCTCAGTTGTATTCAACTGGCTTCTTTTCTGGGTGGTGATTCGGGATGGATTGCGATTCTCGTGGCCGGTCTGCTTGCCATTCTGGCCGCGCTCTGCTTTTCCGAATTGAACGCCCTTTACCCCACGGCGGCGGCGGTGCGCCTCTATATGAAGGAGGCTTTCGGCGATAATTTTTCGCTCATTATTACGTTTGGCTATCTGCTGACCATTATCGCGGTCATTGCGGCGGACAGCTATGTGGTGGGTAGCGCGATTACTTACGCCTTTAACCTGCCAAACTGGGCTTCGCTGATCTGGATTCTGGTGCTGCTGGGCCTCTCTATGGGGGCCAATCTGCGCGGCATTAAGATAGCCGGCCTGCTCCAGGATATCACGACCTATAGCCTGCTGGTTTTCATTGTGGTTATTTCGTTGATTTCGCTCGGCCAGCACGGTTTCCAGTTGCGCTCACCGTTCGACGCCTTCGGGCATCCACTGGACCTGTTGAACGCGATTGCCATTGGCGTGTTTATCTTCTCCGGCTTTGAATGGGTGACGCCGCTCTCAGAAGAGATCAACGATATCGGCCAGATTCCGCGCGGCATGTTTATCTCGCTGGGCCTGCTGGGCATTTCATACGCGCTCTTTACCGTGGCCTCCAGCCATCTGCTGGATGTGCATAACCCGAACATCTTTAATTCGCCGGTACCTCAGATGTTGCTGGCGAAGGCAGCTCTGGGACAGGTGGGCACCTGGCTGATGCTGATCGCGACCCTGTTCACGGCGGTGATGACCTTCAATGGCGGTTTTGCGACGGCTTCGCGCTTCCTCTACGCGGCGGCGCGTGAGGATGTCCTGCCGCCGGTTTTTGCGCGCATGAGCATTTCATTTGCGGTCCCCTATGTAGCGGTGATTTTCCTGGCGGCAGCTTCGGCAGCTATCGCTATTTTGATTTTCTTCACCAACCTGTTCAATGTGCTGATTCTACTCGGGGCGGTGCTGGAGGCGCTGATCTATACGATTGCGGCGCTGTGCGTGATTCGCCTGCGCCGCCGCCGACCGGAGGCGCCGCGCGTTTTTCGCATCCGGGGCGGTCTGCTTTTCCCGATCCTGACGATCATTGTCTTCGGCTCGCTGGGGATTCTGGCCGCGCTGGCCGTCGGTTCTACCGTGATGATCGGTCTGCCATTGCTGATTACAGCCGCCATTATGGGCCTTTCAGCGCTTTATGTGCTCCTGGTTATTCCCAGGTTGCGAGCGGCGGCCAGAGAGCGCCAGGCCACGCGCCGCCGCCGTCCACAACGAGAAAAACCCGGCACGGAAGCAGGCTAAACACATCATTTCACCAGGAAGATCAAGCATGGACCGACATATCCATGCTTGATCTTCTTTTTCTTTAGCAAGAGCAGGTTATGCACAAAGATTTTTTGGATCTCAAATGATTACCACCAGGAGACTGGTATGCGCCAATATGTAGCCAGACAGGGAAGGGATATATTGCTGTGTACGGTTCGTTTTATTCTTGAAAGATTTTTCCTGCCTTGAAGGAGGATGCACTATGCGCCCCAATCCACGTCGTGTCAAATCCTGCGCGCGTCCATTGCGCATCGGCCTCTATGCGCTCTTGCTCGCGCTGGGCTGTATGTTGCTAAGTCCGCTCACCGCTGCGGCCTGCGGGGGCATGTTTCCCGCCGATGCCTATACCGAGCAAAGCGCTGAGCGGCTGATCTTCGCCATTGATCCAGGCAAGGTCACGCTCTACGAACAGATTCGCTATACCGGTACCCCCAAAGAGTTCGCCTGGGTGCTGCCTGTCCCGGCGGTCCCCACAGTTGAGACCACATCGATCAGCCTTTTTCAAGAACTGGACCGGCAAACCGCGCCACGTTTTTACCAGCAAAGCGCGCCCTCCTGCGACTATGGCAATACCGCCGGCGCGCCCGCACCCGCGCCGGGCGCGGTGAACGTCTACAGCAGCGGAGCGGTCGGACCTTATAGCTACGATGTCATCAATTCCAGCGATTCCAACGCGTTGACGAACTGGCTGACGGCTCATCATTATAAAATCCCGGAGGAATCGCGGAGCGAGATGCAACCCTATATCGCCGCTCATATGTTCTTCCTGGCCATGCGCCTGCGCGGAGACGCCAGCACCCAGGACATGCTGCCGGTGAAAATCACCTATGCGACAGATCAGCCAGCAATCAGCATTCCCCTGCGCATGGCTACCCCGATGGGCAAGGAAAACCTGGCGGTGCAGGTCTGGATCTTTGGGCAGAGCCGCTATGTTCCGCAAAATTATCAATCGCTTCAACTGGATTATGGGCAGTTGAGCACGAACCTCTATAACACGTCGGCGTACAGCGATCTGGTCAGCCAGGCGGTGAAAAAGGTGAAAGGACACGGCTTTGTCACCGAATTCGCGCAGCCTACCAGCATTCTCTCGACAAACGACCCGGTTCTGACCACGCTGACGCGCTCCTATTCCTACGTAACGCGTATGTACACCAGCATCGCGCCGGAGCAGATCGATCTTGATCCAGGCTTCGTCGCGGCGTCAGGTTTACCCAACGTCTCGGCGTTCCACGCCATTCCCAATCCCGCCAGTTCAGAGCCGCTCGTCTGCCCGCTTTCAGTCGCGGTCATCGCGGGCGGAGTATGCGGAGGCGTGGTAGTTATTGCCCTGGGGATAATCCTCTTTGTCGTCCTGAGGCGGCGCAAGAACGCCAGGGCAGGCTAGACGTGGATGACTTTCCCGCCTGCGGCGCGTCCAAGGCGGTCACGCACAGCCAGTCCCAGTTCGCGCACCGGAAACGTGCGGCAGAGAATCACCTGAACCTGAGCCTCTTCTAAAGCGCGTAAACTGGCGAAGAGATTGGCGGCAAGCTGAGCGGGTTGAGAGGCATCACCCAGCGAATGAACCAGCAACGTATCACCCTGAAAAACCGGCACGTCGCTATCAGAGATCAGCACCCCCACGCGTTCACCGCGCGCGGAGCGGGTGCTGATCTCCGCGAGCATAGCGGCACGCATGGCCTCCTCACTCCCCTCAAAGAGCAGCAAGGGAATCGCGGGAGCATAATGCATACCAAGCTGTCCAGGAGCCTTCTGAGCCTGTTCTTCCGTCCGGGCCTCACGCTGCGCAGGCAGGTCTATCTCCGGCAACACAGCGCGTAAAGCCTCCAGACTGACCCCTCCTGGTCGCAGCAGCGTGGGAGGCTCAGTGCTCAGATCCAGAATGGTTGACTCGACACCAACGCCGCAGGGTCCGCCATCGAGAATCAGAGGTACGCGTCCGCGCAGATCCGCCAGAGCGTGGGCGGCTGTTGTCGGACTGACGTGCATAAAGCGATTGGCGCTGGGCGCGGCCACAGGCGAACCAAGTTCACGAATCAAGGCGCGAGCTACCGGGTGAGCTGGCATCCTCACAGCGACGGTTTCCAGGCCAGCGGTCACGATAGGCGGCACGCGGGGTCCGCGCGGAAGAATCAGGGTGAGAGGACCAGGCCAGAAAGCCCTGGCCAGTTGCCAGGCGACAGGAGGTAGGGCGGAAGTCAGGGTTGCCAGCATTTCATCATCGGTAATATGGACAATCAGCGGATCGTTCAGAGGCCGCCCCTTGGCGAGAAAAATACCCTCCAGAGCGGCTGGCTGCATCGCATCAGCGCCCAGACCATAGACCGTTTCAGTAGGAAAAACCACCAGTTCACCACGGCGCAGCAGATCCGCCGCGTGGGCAATTACCGCGCTTTCAGGCATGCGCGGATCAACCTGGATCACATCCGTCGTTTTCAGCTTCATCTTCTCTCTATCTCCAGCTTTCTAACCTGGTCTTCTATCTCAGCCTACTATATCATGGCGGGCAAGGCTGTGTGACGCACAGCGAAGTCTTCTCGTCTCAAAAAATGATATATTACCTTGCGACGAAAACTCTTCGGTGCTATACTCGGCGCAAATAAGACATGAAAGATTGCGATAGAAGATTTCTTATGTATAACCACAATATCCACCATACAAGAGAATTTCGCCTGCGCAGGCTCATTGCCTGGATCTGTCTGGCCTTCTCTCTGCTTTTAATTATTGGCGTGATTGTTTATGGCTGGCAAACAGACCTTCTTCACAGTTTTGGCAATGGGCAGAACCAGTTACCCTCATTGCCCGGGTTCTCCCAGCATAATACCTCCCCCTGTTCAACTGCTCATTCAGCGGGAGACAGCAACATCACGATCAGTTCAAATCACGTCAAACGCAACTTTATCCTGCATCTGCCACCCGGATATGGTCAGCAGCCCTTACCCCTGGTCATTAATTATCATGGATACGATAATACGGCCTCAAATTTTGAGCACTACACCAACATGGCGACGGAAGCCGATAAAGCCCATTTTATGGTTATTTTTCCCCAGGGCGCGCTTGACAACAATGTACCCCAACCCAAGCCCAGCTGGAACGCAGGCATCGGCGCCGGCGGCCCTACCGGCCTGACCGACGATGTGCAATTTACTCGCGACATTATCAGTTATGTCAAGAACAACTACTGCCTGGATACGCATCGCATCTACGCGACTGGCTACTCCATCGGGGCCAGCATGGCCTACCGTATTGCCTGTACACTGAGCGACCAGGTAGCGGCCTTTGCCACCGTTGAAGGCGCCTTCTACCACATTCCGCCCAATGGTTGCCAGGCCTCCCGCCCTGTCCCGCTGCTGGAGATTCACAGTCTGGCCGATCAGTTCGCGCCTTACGATGGGAGCACAGCCAGAAAACTGGTTTCCGTCTCTGACTTTCTCAATCTCTGGTTCGCGATCAATCAGTGCAATAGCGGCTCCAGCCAGACCATCTTTCAAAAAGCTGATGTCACTGGCTACAAGTGGTCTCGGTGCGCCAGCGGGTCTGCCGTCGAGCACTACAAAATCACCGATGGTGGCCATGTCTGGCCTGGTTCGCCCACCCCGATGCCTTCACTTGGCTATACCACGCACACCATCGACGCCAATGTTCTCATCTGGAACTTCTTTAGCAATTTTAAAAGATAGGAGCAGAGCGCAAGCAGTTCTCAGGCCTTTCCGCCCTTCTCTCTGAGCGAATGAAATTTCGTAAGATGAAGGAGAGAAAATCGCCGCGTGCAATATATCCTCCGAGCAGACGCAAAAAAGCGGACGAATTTCCTGATATGAAAACTCGCCCGCTTTCTTGTAGTTCTGCGTATCAATCTGAACGACTGAACGGAATGATTACCTCAATTTTGCCGAGACCGGAGAAGAGCCAGCAGCGGCTCGCCCATCCTGGCCCATGCTGTCCTGCCTCCCTGGCTGAGGAAGACAAGCCGTACGATCATTAGGGCCGCTTGGCTGCACCTGTTACCAGGCGTCCACCTGCGGTCTATCTACCAGATACTCTCTCTGGGATCTTAACCCTCCTCAGAGGGTGAGACTACT
>DASZXF010000978.1:0-6356 GCA_035546055.1 Ktedonobacteraceae bacterium | reverse complement strand
CTGGCAGAGATACGTTGAGGATAACCGAAAAAGATACTCTGAGGAACTTTCGCGAGTATAGATTGCATGGTCCGTACCTCCTTATACCATGCCAGGACAGTGCCCGGCGGGCTTCTTTATGATGCTACCCTGACAGGATAGCACAACGGTTTGCGATCTGTCAAGCAGGAGCAGGCCAGCGTTTTGTCTCTGGCGTGCTCCTTCGTCGCACCCACGGGGTGCGCAACGAGATTGAAACAGGTGAGCAAGAGCCGAACCGGGCGCCGATCCCGGGTACGCGCGACTTTCTCAACCAGCCTCTGATGCTGAACACGAAAAGCCGTCGACCGCCAGGTAAGATGATCCGTGGCGCAAAGCGTGATTAGTCCACGACACGCAGCACTATTTTCCCTTGCATGTGTCCCCGCGATCCTTGCTCATATGCCTGACGGGCCTGGGAAAGAGGGTATACATCCGCGATGAAGGGCCGGACATGCCCTGCGTCAATCAAGGCACCAATGCGTGTGAGCTGATCTCGATTGGGTTCGACGATAAACCAGATCGGGCGCACCTTATGCGCCTTCGCTTCTGCAAACGAGGGACGCGGGCTGACGACCGAAACCAGGGCACCTCCTGGCCTGACCACCTGCCAGGACTGCTTCAGCGCGTCGCCGCCCACCAGGTCAAAGACGAGATCAACCTGCTGCCCGATCTCCTCAAAGCGCTGCGTGGTATAGTCAATGATCTGCGTGACTCCCAGTTCGCGCAAGAAAGCGTGATGCCGCGCAGAGGCGGTGGCCATGACGTGTGCTCCAGCCCAGCGGGCGAACTGGACGGCAAAGACCCCAACTCCTCCTGCTGCCCCGTGGATTAAGACGGTTTGTCCCGCAATCAGGCTCGCATGTTCAAAGAGTGCCTGCCAGGCTGTCAGAGCGCTCAGCGGGACTGCTGCGGCCTGGACATGATCGAGCGAACGCGGCTTGGGGGCAAGCTCGCTGGGAAGCGCAAGCGTATATTCTGCTTCCGCTCCGTCCCGATCAAAACCCGTCAGGGCATACACCTCTGCCCCTCTGGCAAGCGTGGTGACGCCAGGACCAACCTCCGCGACGATACCTGAGAGATCGTGGCCTGGAATGGGCAGAGGACGGGCGTCCCCGGTGGCGGTCTGGTAGGTTTCGTCCCAGGTCAATTCGGTCGCGATAATACTGGTTGCATGGACGCGGACCAGAACTTCTCCTGGACCAGGACGCGGTTGCGGTGCATCCTCATAGACCAGTTGATCTGGTCCACCGCGACCATGAAGACGGATGGCTTTCATGCTGTTACCTGCTCCTTTCCCTCACGTATAGGATCACCAGGAGAGAGACATGCGCCAGCTGGCCCCTGCCCCTGGCTTTTTCTCTCCTGATTTCATTGTACCGCCCTGGAAGGACAGACGGATAAGATTACGCGTAGCTCAGTGCGTGCCGGCTTTTGCCCTTTCCTCTGCCATCATTTTGCTTGCCAGTCCTGGGCCTCTGTGTTGATCTGAAGCACGCGCACTCCCCGCATATCCAGCCAGTAGTTTCCCCTGCCCTGCGCCACGCGAATGAGCACTGTATCGCAGGAGGGGCAGCGGATAATCGTTCCCATCCCAGGCATGTAGACAGCCAGAGCACCGATGGCATTGGTTGCGCCGCAGCCGGTGCAGGTTGCCTGGACTTGCGTCATGTCAAAGGGGAAAACCTCTTGCAGGATACCCCCGGCAGCGTTGCCATCCAGTTTGTTCTCCATCATGTTCCTCCTGTCGGTCCAAAACGTTCGGTTTTGATGCGTCCTGGCTCGTATCCCAGGGTGACGAGACCGCTCGCGGCTGTTTCGACGAAAGGCGTTGGGCCACAGATAAACAGCAGCGGGCGTTGCTCCACTGGCCATGCCACCTCACGCAGCATCTCGGTATCGATGCGGCGGTGATACCCTGTCCACCCGGGCGGTTGCTCGCGGGTCAGCGCATATACTACCTCAAGCTTCGTCTTGCTTTTGACCAGGCAAGCGAGTTCGTCACGGTAGATGACCTCCGGGTATGAGCGCGACGAGTACAGCAAACGGATCGGAAGCGTGCTCCCGAGAGCGGCCCAGGAGCGGATCATCGCCATCAACGGCACGATTCCCGATCCCCCGGCGATCAGCAAGAGAGGACCACCCATCTGCTCTTCCCAGACGAAGTATCCCCCAATGGGACCGCGCAGTTCCAGCTGGTCTCCGACACGGAGTTCACCTGTGAGGTAGGGCGACACCTCTCCGTCATCAATCCGTTCGACGGTCAGGGTCACACGTGATTCCGGCCCGGGGGCAGACGCGATTGAATAGCTGCGCTCTGCCTGGTAGCCGTCCTCAGCGGTGAGGCGCACATCCACATGCTGTCCCGGTCGATGCCCGTTCCAGTGCGGAACGGCCAGGGTGATGCTCTTTGTCTGCGCTGTTTCTTCCTGCACCGCCACAACCTCGCCGAGTTGCCAGCTCAGTCTCCCCGGTATCGTTCTTCTTTCCATGGATCTCCGTAATTGTGATAGCCAAGCGACTCCCAGAAGCCCGGTTCATCCTGCGCGACCAGGCGCAGCCCCCGGATCCACTTGGCGCTTTTCCAGAAGTAGAGATGAGGAACCAGCAGGCGGGCCGGGCCACCATGTTCAGGGGAGAGCGGCTGTCCTTCATACGCATCCACCACCCAGGCCTTCCCGTTCAGCATGTCTTCCAGAGGAAGATTGGTGGTATAGCCGCCATCGCTCAGGGCGATCACATAGGCGGCCTGGTGGGCCACCTGCTTGAGCAGCGTATCGACAGAGACGCCTTCCCAGTGGGTATCCAGTTTCGACCACCTGGTCACACAATGGATGTCTGCGGTCACCATCTCATGTGGCAAGGCGCGAAAGGTCTCCCAGGTCCACCGTTTTGGTGAATCGACCTCCCCAACCAGGGAAAAGTCCCAGGCTGTGAGGGGCGTGTGTGGCGTTGGCCCTGCCGAAAGGACAGGGAAGCCATGCTCCAGATATTGTCCTGGCGGGATGCGCCCGCCCTCGCCGCCTGGCTTGCGGTGACCTCGGAATCCCCGCGAGACGAAACCTTTGCTCATCTCTTTCCTCCTGATCTTTTTCTCATAGTATGTTTGATGGATAAGAGCCTGTCCTACGCATCGAGGGTCATAAACAGCAGATTGAGCCCTTCCGCCAGGGTGGGATGGGTGAAAATGCCGTCCCGTAAGGCGGTGTAGGGAAGCTTCCCCATCATCGCTACCTGGATGATGGTCATGATCTCGCCTCCTTCGATGCTCAGCATGGCGCAGCCCAGAATCTGCCGGGTGTCAGCATCGACGATGGCCTTCATAAACCCGCGCGTCTCGCCGGTTTCCAGGGCACGAGCCACGGCATTCATGGGCAATTTCGCCACACGGATCTTGCGCCCCTGTTTTCTGGCCTCTTGCTCGGTTATGCCAACCCGTCCAAGCTGAGGATCGATGAAGATGGTATGGGGGACAAGCCGATCCCGCGTGCTGGCCTGGCCTTGCTCCAGCAGATTGGTGCGCAAAACGCGGAAGTCATCATACGAGGTGTGGGTGAACGCGAGCCCTCCTCTCACATCCCCCATGGCGTAGACGCCAGGAGCGCTCGTTTCCAGTCGCTCATTGACCTGGATGTAGCCCTTCTGGTCCAGGTGGATGCCCGCCGCTGCGGGAGTAAGCACGTCGGTGTTGGGGACGCGTCCGGTTGCCGCCAGCAGATGCGAGCCGACCAGTTGTTGTTCCCCTTGAGGCGCGCGCACGCTCAAGCGGATACGCCCATCGCTGAGCTGCTCCACCTGTTGCGGCGTGGTATCGGTCAGGACCGTGATTCCCTCCTCGCGAAAAATCTTCACGATCTCGTCAGCTACATCCTCATCTTCCTTCATCAGCAGACGTGAACGACGCTGAATCATCGTGACCTGGCTGCCAAAGCGGCGAAACATCTGTCCGAACTCCAGTCCGATGTACCCACCACCGATAATCAGCAGATGTTCGGGAAGTATATCTAGCTCCATAATCGTGGTCGAATCGAGCACAGGCACGCTCTCGACGCCTTTGATCTCAAGCTGTTCTGGTCGGTCGCCGGTATCAATCACAATCAGGGGCGCGGTGATCTGCTGCGTCTCTCCGTCAGGAAAAGAGACCTCAAGCGTTTTTGGGGCGACGAAATGGGCCTCGCCTCTGAGCAGAGCGAGACCTGGCCTTTGCAGCGCTGTCAGACGGCTCTGGTAGCCGCTGCGCGCTCCCTCGACGATCCCTTGTTTGCGCTGGCGCACGGCCTTCATATCGACCGCGATAGAACCAATGTGGACGCCGTACTCGGCGCCACGCCTGGCAAGGTAGGCCAGGCGGGCGCTGGCGACCATCGTCTTGGTCGGGGTACAGCCCATGTTGACACAAACCCCGCCAAGCGGGCCGCGCTCAATCAGCGCCACTTTGCGCCCTGCCTGCGCCAGGGCGATGGGGAGAAATCTCCCACCCTGACTGGTCCCGACCATGATGGCGTCATAGGTGGTGGCCTGGGGCATCTCAGCGTTCTCCTTCTCTGTGAACGGAACAGGTGCTTCTCACGAGCGACATATTTCCCTCACTCGTGGCATTCCATTTCCAGAATATCTGTTGAGTACAAGAGAATGGCAGGTATACGTTCATCGCCGTGGTGGCAGGGAGAAGCAGGGAGGCTGAAGCAGAACGAACCCATTCCCTGTGTTGCCCTGGAATGTCAGAATAAGATATGGAGGTAGTGTATTCGCGCAGGCAAAACGCAAGAGTTCAGGACAGGACGTTTTTCACGACGCAATCACCCGGCTCAGACCTGGAAAAACGGTGGGCCGTGTCGATCTCTGCGGAACCGAGGCGCACAGAAGAAGGGAGAGAGGTATGCAAAAGCATTCCTGGTGGCAGCGGCTCCACTGGCCCGAGTATGGGTCAGAATTGCTGGGAACCGCGTTTCTCGTCTTCATCGCGTTAAGCGCGGTCACTTTCAATCTGGGTCCGGGCTCACCTCTGGCAGTCGTGCTGCCCAATAGCAGCGTGCGCCGGCTCATGGCGGGGCTGATCCTCGCAGGCAGCGGGCCGGCGGTAGCCATTTCTCCTCCCGGCAAGCTGAGCGGTGGTCATCTCAATCCCGCGATCTCGCTGGCGTTCTGGTTGCAGGGAAAGATGCATCCGCATGATCTGGCCTGGTACCTCGCGAGCCAGTTTCTCGGGGCCGTACTCGGCGCGGAAGTGGCCGTGCTGGTTTGGAGGGAACGGGCAGCCAGCGTCCACAATGGGGTCACCGCTCCAGGGATGGGATATTCCACCTGGGGCGTATTTTTGTTCGAGATGGGACTCACCTGCCTGCTGGTGCTGGCGATTTTTCTCTTCCTCAGCAGCCATCGTCTGATGCATTGGACGCCTCTGATGACCTGGCTTCTCGTGGCGGGCATCTACTGGCTGGCTGCGCCCATCTCTGGCTCCAGCCTCAACCCTGCGCGCAGCTTTGGTCCCGCGCTGGTCTCCTGGTTCTGGCGCGACCAGTGGGTGTACGTGGCTGCCTCTCCCCTTGGAGCGCTGCTGGCCGTGGTCCTCTTTCGCTTGCTAAACCGGGTGGGCCTCCGTGATGTGCTGACCGCCAAACTGTTCCACGCTCCACGCTACCGATGCATCTTTAAACAGATCAAAGCCCCGCTAGTGAATACCGATCCGCATGGAAAAATCATCGCGCCGAGAGAGAAAGGCGGAGATACCTCCAATCTGACTTGATAGTGTCCAGTTATTCACCTCAAAAGCAACGAGAGAAGCATAACTGCCCGTTTGTTGCGCACCAGAGTGACCTGTGCGGTGGTTTTCCTGCTTGACAGGCAGGCCTTTTTACTCTACAATACATGCGCGTTTCTCGTACATCCTCATAAATAGCTGCACTGGCCCGTGCATGATATAGGGTCTTTTATCGCATGACAGCAGAGCAACTCCTGCAAGAACTCGAAACGCTAACCCATGCTGCCCGTATCCGCCGGATGGTCGATGTTGGCCGCGCCACAATCCACGATCCTCAAGCGGCGGCAACCGTGGCGATCCTGGAGCAGGGCGAGTTCTATGAGCGTTTTCTCGCGCTTCACGCCTGTTTTGGCAACCACGATGAGGCACATGTCCTGCGCGCGCTCACTGATCCCTCCCGCATTATTCGCGGGGTGGCTATTCGCCTGGTCCCTCTGGCCTGCGATGAGGCGCAACAGCGGCAGGCGCTGGCGCTCGTTCCCTCCGATGGACGCCGGAGCTTCCTCTGGCAACTGCGCCATCATGGCCAGTCCATGATCATTGATGAATTTCTGGAACAACTCGTAGCAACCCATGA